>CAMOUK010000070.1 GCA_946626535.1 uncultured Caryophanales bacterium | reverse complement strand
TGTAGATACTCCGGTGTATGATATAGGAGCTGTTTCAATGAGATTATTAACTAAGCTTATGAAGCAAGAAGAAATTGATTCAACAAAGGTAGTATTACCATATCACGTAGTAGAACGTGATTCAGATTAATATTTTCGATGATTAAAACGAAGTAGTATATTATTTATCTTTTTAGAGAATCTATGGTTGGTGAAAATAGATAGAGGATAATATATGAATTACATTTTAGGAGAAAAACAAACTTTTAAGTGCTATAGATTTATTCTATAGAATTAAGGTGGTACCGCGGATTTATTCGTCCTTAAGATTTTCTTAAGGACTTTTTTTATTAATTATTTTAGGAGGATTATGGAATGGGTATTTATGAAGAATTAGAATGGAGAGGATTGATAAAGGATGTATCTGATCCATCAATTAAGGAAAAATTAAATAAAGGCGGAATGACTTTCTATATTGGAACAGATCCAACAGGTGATTCACTTCACATTGGTCATTTTTCAAGCTTTTTAATTTCAAAAAGATTAAAGGATGCAGGACATCATCCTATTTTGCTTGTAGGTGGTGGAACAGGCTTAATTGGAGATCCAAAGCCAGATGCTGAGCGTCCTATGATAACTTATGAACAAGTTGATCATAATTTTAACTGCTTAAAGGCTCAAGCTGAAAAGCTATTTGGCTTTGAGGTTGTTAATAACCGTGATTGGTTAAGTAAAATTAATATTATCGACTTCTTAAGAGATTATGGTAAATTCTTTAATGTTAATTTAATGCTTCAAAAGGATATTGTCGCAAGACGTCTTGATTCTGGTATTACATTTACTGAATTTTCTTATATGATTTTACAGGCTTTAGATTTCTGGTATTTAAATAAGGAAAAGAATGTAACTATGCAGGTTGCAGGTCAAGACCAATGGGGTAATATTACAGCTGGTATCGATTTAGTTAGAAGAAAAGAAGGAAAAGAAGTATATGGCTTTACAATGCCTTTACTTACTAAGTCAGATGGTACTAAATTTGGTAAGACAAATGGTAAGGCAGTATGGCTAGATGCTAAAAAGACATCACCATATGAAATGTATCAATTCTTTATTAATTCAGAGGATTCAAAGGTTATCGATTATTTAAAATTCTTAACATTCCTATCTAAAGAAGAAATTGAAGAATTAGAAAAGAAGAATCAAGAGGCTCCTCATTTAAGAGAAGCACATAAGGCTTTAGCTCATGAGGTAATTAAATTTATTCATGGTGAAGAAGCATACCAAGAAGCAGTAAAGATTAGTGAGGCATTATTCTCAGGCGATATTAAGTCTTTAACTGCTAAAGAAATTGAAATGGGCTTTAATGACCTACCTTCAATTGAGGCAAATGGTCAAACATTAATTAATGCTTTAGTTGAGGCAAAGCTTGCATCATCAAATAGAGAGGCAAGACAATTTATTCAAAGTGGAGCTGTATCAGTTAATGGTGATAAGGTTACTGATATGAATTTAGTAATGGATAAAAATATCGCTATTGAAGGAAAGTTTATCGTTCTTAGAAGAGGTAAGAAGCTTTACGCTTTAGTTAAATGCTAATTAGGGGATTTACTCCCCTTTTTATTTTGACTAAAATTTATTAAAACTAATTTTTTTCAATGTTTTAATGAAAAATATGCTTATTATTTAACGTTTTCACTAAAATATAGAATAATAATTTTGATATTAGTAAAAATTATGTTATAATTTTATTGATATATTTAAAAAAAGAGAGGTATAAATTATGGCAAAAACATTAACATATAAAATACTAGATGCTCATAAGGTTGAAGAAGATTTAGTAAATAACACAATGAGTATTAAAATAGATCAAACATTAACTCAGGATGCTACAGGTACTATGGCATATCTTGAATTTATTAGCTTTGGTCTTGATAAGGTTAAAACAATGCTATCAGTTTCATATGTTGACCACAATACATTACAAAATGGTTTCATGAATGCTGATGACCATAAATTTTTACAAACAGTAGCTGATAAATATGGTATTGTTTATTCAAAGGCTGGTAATGGTATTTGCCATCAAGTAAATCTAGAAAGATTTGCTGTACCTGGAAGAACTATTTTAGGTTCTGATTCTCATACTCCTACATCATCAGGTATCGGTGCTATCGCAATTGGTGCTGGTGGACTTGATGTTGCTTGTGCAATGGCAGGTATGCCTTTTACAATTGTTAGACCAAAGGTTGTTGGTGTAAAGCTTGAAGGAGCTTTAAGAGATGGTGTTTCTGCCAAAGATATTATTATTCACCTATTAGGTATTTTATCTGTTAAGGGTGGAGTTAATAAGGTGATAGAATATTATGGTGATGGTGTTAAAACATTAGGTGTACCTGAGCGTGCAACTATTTGTAATATGGGTGCTGAGCTAGGTGCTACATCATCTGTCTTCCCATCAGATGAGGTCACATACAGTTTCTTAAAGTTACAAAAAAGAGAAAAGGATTATATTGAATTAAAGGCTGATGATGATTGCAAATATGATGAAAATATTACAATTAACTTAAGTACTTTAGATCCTGTAGCTTCTTGTCCTAATTCACCTGATAATGTTAAGAAGGTTGATGAATTAAAGGATATTAAGGTTGATCAGGTTTTAATTGGCTCTTGTACAAATTCAAGCTATTATGACTTTATTAAGGTTGCATCAATTTTAAAGGGTAAAAAGATTCATAAGGATGTATCGCTTGGAATTGCCCCAGGCTCTAAGCAGGTTCTTCAAATGATAACTAAAAATGGTATTTTAGATATCCTACTTGAGGCTGGTGCTAGAATCTTAGAATCAGCTTGTGGTCCATGTATTGGTATGGGTCAATCTCC
>CAMOUK010000069.1 GCA_946626535.1 uncultured Caryophanales bacterium | reverse complement strand
TTATGAAAAATATTAATTTTAAAAGAGTTAATATGAATATGATGATGTGCTGTATGTGTATGTTTACAAATACAGATTTTTATAGTTGGCATAATTCATAATGTTTTTTATTTAAAATTATAAAGAGTATTGAAATGGATTATGTATATTGATAATCCATTTTTCTTTTTTTTAGGAGGGATATCTAATGGGGTTTAGTGAAAAATTTAAAAAATATGAGGAGGAGGCCTTTAAGCTACTTGAGGATGTTATTTCTTATCCTACTGTGTTAGATGAATTTAAAGAGGATTCAGATGAGCCATTTGGTAAGGCTAATAGAGAATGCTTAGAATTTGTTTTAAATAAAGCAAAAGCTGATGGGTTTAAAACATATAATGCATTAAATTATGCTGGTCATATTGAATATGGTCTGGGAGATGAAATTTTAGGCATTTTAGTTCATCTTGATGTTGTACCTGTAAATAAGTCTGAATGGGATTCTGATCCTTTTAAATTAACCATTAAGGACAATAAGCTTATCGCAAGAGGCGTTGAGGATGATAAGGGAGCTTTTGTTGCTAACTATATTGCCTTAAAAATGCTTAAGGATGAGGGATTTATTCCTAATAAGAGAATAAGAATAATTATTGGATGTAATGAAGAATCTGGGTCTAGATGTGTAAGAAAATATTTTACATTACAGCCTGAACCTGATATTGCATATTCACCTGATGCTTCATTTCCATGTATAAATGGAGAAAAAGCAATGGCTGGATATGATATTAAAGTGAATGATAATGTTATTACTTATTTTAAATCGGGTGAAAGATATAATATTGTTCCATCATATGCTGAAATGAGAATTAATATCAATTTAGAAAAGGAATATTTAAAATTTTTAAATGATAATAATTTTAAAGGCGAAGTAGCTGATGGATTATATAAGGCTTATGGTGTAGCTGCACATTCGATGTGTCCCTATAAGGGATTGAATGCAGCATATATTTTATTTGATTTTTTGAAAAAATATAGTAATTCTAGGCTAGCTGAATTTATATATAAATATTATTTATGGGATGTTTATGGTAAAAAGGCTGGATATAGTGATTATGATTTAGAAATGAAGGAATTAACATCTAATTTTGCTATAGTAGATATTAACGATTCTATAGGTAGATTTGGTGTAAATTGTAGAATGCCTAAGGATAGCGATGGCGAATTAGTTAAGAATGCTATTTCAAATATTATTAAGGATTATAATTATGAAATATTAAAATTTCATTCTGGAAATAGACATTATGTTGATCCTAATTCATTTTTAGTAAAAACATTAGTTGATACCTATAGCCAGGTTACTGGTGATAAGGAAAATAAAGCATATTCAATTGGTGGTGGTACATATGCAAGAGAATGTCATAATGATGCAGTGGCCTTTGGCCCTCAATTCATAGGACGAGAGGATGTATGTCATATCGCTAATGAATATATGTATATTGAGGATTTTTATAAAATAATAGAGATTTATTATAATGCAATTTATAATTTATCAAAATAAAAAAAGGGAGAGTAAAAAAATGAGTAATGAATTAAATGCATGCGGAGTTAGAGCACACCGTGAAAAGGAAAATGGTTTTAAAATTGAGGTTGATCCTAAAGCAATTGCCCATGCAGAGGCAATAGGCTTAGCACCAAGACCAAAGGAGACAATTTCTGAAATTGGTAGCCATGGTGAATTTGTAAGACAAGCAAATTCATTTATTACACCATTTGGTGATAAGGAGGGTGAATTTAAAGCTGAAGCTAATAGATTTGCAATATATTGGGGTCATGGCTGCCACTGGTCAAATAGACCTGTAATTGTAAGAGATATTTTAGGATTAGAAGATGTAATTGCTGATGTTGCAGTACAGGGTGGATCAATTTATGGACATGGATTCACAAATCAAAAGGATCAAAAGGATCCATTAACTGGAGTATATTTCTTATCTGAATTTTATAAGAATGCAAAGCCTGACTATAAGGGTAGAGCTACAACTCCAACCCTAGTAGATATTATTGATAAAAAGGCTGTGAATAATGATTATCATAGATTATCTAATTATATTGAGGTTCAATTTAGAAAATTCCAAAAGAATGATATTGATTTATATCCTGTAAAATATAGGAATATAATTGATGAATTTAATGATTGGTTATTCCCAACAATTAATAATGGACATTATAGAATGGCATTTTGTCAATCACCTGAGGCTTATGATGAATCTTACGAGGATTTCTTTACTAATCTAGAAAAGATTGAAAAGAGATTAGAAAATAATAGATTCCTATTTGGTGATTATATTACAGATTCTGATGTTAGATTATATGTAACATTAGTAAGATGGGAAACAGGATATTATCATAATGTAGGACCAATTCATCAAAGAATTAAGGATTATAAAAATATTTGGGGATATGTAACAGATTTATTCAGTATTCCAACATTTAAAAAATATACATTCTTTGAATTTGGAAATAGAGGAGAAGCTGATTTATTTAGAGGATATTCTCAAAGAATAGATGCAAAAAGAGATTTTAATGTATACTGGGCCTCTGATGGAAGCCGTAAATTATTATCAAATGATCCTGAAAATGTTTACAAGAAGCATCCAGTAGGTGAAACAGTAGAAGATTATCAAACAGAAATTTCATATTCTCATTGGAATGATGAATCTTGGGAGTCAAGAAATCCATTTAATAGAACTATTTCAGTTGATCCATCTATTAACCCAATTGAGAGTAAATTAAGAGATTAAACAAAAAAAATTAGAAAGTTTAAAAATAGTTATTGACATATAAAATTGTAGTAGTATAATTTAAGTATCCTAGTTATTAGGTAGGAATAGTATGAAAGTGAGGAAATAATCATGAGAACAATCAATTTTGTAAAGACAAATATGATGA
>CAMOUK010000068.1 GCA_946626535.1 uncultured Caryophanales bacterium | reverse complement strand
CGGTCTGAAAGGCTTTTAAATATTATTTAAAGGTCTTTTATTTTTTTGCTTAAATTGATATAATTATTTTAGTTTAAAAAAAGAGGTAATGTATTATGGAACAAAATCAATTTGAAATGCTAGAAGAAGTTGATAAGGACTTAGAGGTTAAAGTAGAGCCTCAGCCTGAATTAAAGGAATATGAAAAGCTTTTATTAGAAGAAAGAAATAGAAAAGATTTCGAAAAGGCTGTTAATTTAGTTAAGGCTGGCTGTTTCGAGCAAAAGGCTGAAAAGAAGCTAGACTTCTCTAAGTTAGAAAAGGAAGAAACTAAAAAGCAATATAAGGGCTTATATGACCTTTATAGAAATACAGAAACAATGCAGCTTATGTTTGTTTGCCCTTTAGTTGAAAAGAGCGAAGAAAAGAAGGATGTTACTCCATATGGTTATGATGTTATCTACATTGAAGTTATGGATAATGAAACATATGAAATGGTAATGCGTGCTGCAAGAAATAATTTAACAAATGCTGTTACTGTAATTTATAGAGCTTCATATGTATGCTATTTCGCATTAATCGCATTAACTATATATGTATTTTTGTTTAATTTAATAACATATGCAAATAGTGGCTTTACTACAGCATTATCATCATCATTATTCTATTCTGCTTCTTATATTGCAGGCGTTGTTTTAGCAACAGGCTTACAAACTCTTGTTTCAATCAAGTATAGAAAATATAAGAACCAATAATGCAAAAGTATTTTATAAGTAAAGATAATCTAAAAAAAGGCATCATTGATAATAATGATGCTTTTCATATTACAACAGTAATGAGATGTAATGTTGGTGATCAAATATTAGTTTCTGATGAAGAAAAGACTTATTTATGTTCATTAACATCTCTGTCTAATAATGCTTGTATGTTTGATATTGTTAAGGAGCTTGAGGTTTCAAATGAGCTTTCATGCGCAGTTACAATCTTTCAAGGCTATCCAAAAGGAGATAAGCTTGAGGATGTAATTAAGCATGGTACAGAGCTTGGAGCCTATGAATTTGTTCCTACAATAATGAAAAGGAGCTTATTTAAGCTTGATGAAAAGAAAAAGTTAAGCAAGATTGAAAGATTTCAAAAGATTGCTAAAGAAGCGGCAGAACAGTCAAATAGAGAAATTGTTCCAAAAATTAATGATATATTAAATTTAAAAGAAATTGATTTTTCTAAATATGATAAATTAATTTTATGCTATGAGGAAAGTGCCAAAAATGGCGATTTAGTTAATTTTAAAAATATAGTTAAATCAATAAATAAAAATGATAAGATTGCAGTTTTAATAGGACCTGAGGGTGGAATAGATGAAAAGGAGCTTGATTATTTAATTAATAAGGGCTTTGTTGCGTGTGGCT
This sequence comes from uncultured Caryophanales bacterium, assembly GCA_946626535.1. The sequence goes on along the minus strand of CAMOUK010000068.1, from coordinate 1,712 downwards.
TAGGACCTAGAATACTTAGAACAGAAACAGCAGTGTTCTATGTACTATCTAGCATATCTTATGAGATGGAGTTGAAGTAGCTTGAAAGTTGGCGTAATAACGTTAGGATGCAAAGTTAATATTTATGAGTCAAATGCACTTAAGGAAGCATTAGAGCGTGAAGGCTTTATAGTTGGTGAGGCAGATGAAAGCTGTGATGTATTTATTATAAACACATGTTCAGTAACTAATATGGCTGATGCTAAATCAAGAAAGCTAATAAGAAAATGCGTTAAGATGAATCCTAATGCGATTGTTTGCGTTTGTGGCTGTTACGCTCAAACTAATCCAGAGGCACTTGATATCGATGGTGTTGATATATTAGTTGGTAATGGTAATAAAAAGGAAATTGTTGACCAAATTTTAAAGAAGCTTAAGGAGCCTAAAAAGGAAAAATATGTAAATATAATTGATATATTACATATGCAAGATTATGAGCCTTTAGATGTAACAACCTATGACCATACTAGAGCCTTTGTTAAAATTGAGGATGGCTGTGAAAACTTCTGTACATTCTGTATAATTCCTTTTGCTAGAGGACCAGTTAGATGTAAGAATGCTGATAAGGTAATAGCTGAATTACAGCATATTACAAATAATGGCTATAAGGAAGTAGTTTTATCAGGTATTCATACAGGCAGATATTTTGATAATGGCCTTAATTTTTCAGGTTTAGTTAAAAGAATTTTAAATGAGGTTCCTCTTTTAAAAAGACTTAGAGTTTCATCAATTGAAATTAATGAGGTTGATGATGACTTTATAGAGCTAATGAAGAATTCTAAGGTTATCGCAAATCATCTTCACCTACCTTTACAATGTGGTGTAGACCACGTTTTAAAGGATATGAATAGAAGATATGATTTAGCCTTCTTTACAAATAAGGTTAAAAAGATTAGAGAGGCTAGACCTGATATATCACTTACTGCTGATGTTATTGTTGGTTTCCCAACTGAAACAGATGAGGATTATTTAGAATCTAAGAATTATTGTAAGGAAATAGGATTTTCAAAAATTCATGTATTCCCATATTCTAGACGTGCTCATACTAAGGCAGCATTAATGCCACAGGTTAAGGATTCTATTAAAAAGGAAAGAGCCTTAGATTTAATTAATTTATCTAATGAATTAGAACTAGAATATGCAAATAGATTTGTTGGAAAAAAATTAGATTTAATTTCAGAACAAAAATTAAATGAAAAAGAGATGGTTGGTCATACATCTAATTTCTTACAGGTAATATTACCTTATGATAAAAATTTAATTGGCCAGGATATTGAAGTTATTATCGATAGGGTAGAAAACGATAAAATATACGGAAAATTAGCATAAATTATGACTTTGTAATAGTGTTTTTTGGCTTAAAATCAACAAATTTGAAAAAAATAAAAAAAATGCTTTACAATAAAATTATATTTATGTATAATAGACAAGGAAATTGTCCATGAAGGGAGGCTTAGTATGCCAAAGATTGTTGTACGCGAAAAAGAAAGTATTGAAGATGCACTTCGTAGATTTAAGCGCGATGTCTCAAGATCTGGTAACCTTCAGGAGGCAAAAAACCGTCAATATTATGCAAAACCAAGCGTAGAGCGTAAAGAAAGACGCTTAGCAGCTAGAAAGAAATACAGATAGTAATTAAAAAATAATGGGAGGGTTACCTCCCTTATTTTATT
>CAMOUK010000067.1 GCA_946626535.1 uncultured Caryophanales bacterium | reverse complement strand
CCACCATTTCTAACTTCAGTGGCATCATCATCTACAGTAATACCATATTCTACAAATATACCTTGCATAAAGCCAGTTTGTTTAGCAATTGAAACTGTCTTATTCTCATTTGAATCATTTGTGATTTTAGCAAATATATGACCTTCATTATCTGAATAATAATAATCAGAATCAATAATACCAACTGTATTATTTAATTGAAGTCTATATTTAAAGCCTAAGCCAGATCTTGGATATAGCTTTAAAACATAATCCTCTTCCATCCAAACTCTAATACCTGTAGGAATTTTAATAGTTTCACCTGGAGCAAGTGTTATATCAAATGGTGCATAAAAATCATAGCCTGCAGAACCCTTTGTCGCTCTTTTTGGTAATTTAATTTCCTCATACATTTGTTTTAAAGTAGCTTCATCTAAATTATCGAAATTTGCTTTAAATTGTTCAAATGATACCTTTTCAAATTTGGCAATTCCTTTTCTCATCTTACAGAACCGTCCTCATATAATACTATTCTTCCTTCACGCTTTGTAGCCTTAATATCAATTACTCTTTGATTTGAGCTTCCCACCCAGTGAAGTTTAGGGTCAAATTTATCAATTTCAAATCTTCCATCGCAAATTACATCAAGCATAGATACGAAAGGAAGTGCAGAAATTTGTTCATATGTATAGCCTGTATAAAGCCATTTTGTTTTATTTGGGAATTTAGCATTTATTTCGGCTACTAATTCACCAATTTCATTTACATTAACTGGATGAAGTGGGTCTCCTCCACTAAATGTTATACCAGATACATAATCCTTTTTCAATTCAGTAAAGATTTCTTCTTTTGCTGAATCATCAAAAAGAATACCTCCATTAACATCATGGGTTATAGGATTTTGGCAATAAGGACAATGATGTCCACAGCCTGCCACCCATAAGACAACCCTAAGACCGCTACCATTTAACATATCGTCTTTTGTTATATTATGATAACGCACTTCTACATACTCTTCCTTTCAGCGATTTCAGCCATCTTGGCAGAATTTAGACGAGTATCTCCATTTACTCTTGAATAAGATAAATAACCATTCATTCTTTCAATCTTAGTTAAATTTCTACTACCACACTTAGGACAAACATCCATAGATAATTCTTGATGTCCACAATCCTCACAATATGCTAAAGAAAGGTTAACTCCCTCATAGAAGCCCATATCCATAGCTCTTCTAATTAAAGATCTAATCGCATCAATATTATAATCAATTGGATATTTAACATATTGAATCTTACCACCATTTGCTAAATCCCAGAATCTCTTTTCCTTATCCTGTTTTTGAATAGGAGAAATTTCTTCTGTAACATGACAGTGGAATGAATTAGATACATATGGTCTATCACTTACATTTTCTACGATACCATACTTCTTTCTAAATTGAGTTATTTGAGTACCACATAAGCTTTCAGCTGGAGTGCCATATATAGCATATAAATGGTTATCCTCATGCTTAAATTCTAAAATCTTATTATTTATATATTGCATAACCTCTAATGCGAATTCGCCGTCTTCAGCAATAGATTTACCATTATATAATTCTTGTAATTCATTTAAGGCTGTAAATCCAAATGAAGCTGTTGCTGCCTTAAGTAAAGGCTTAATCTTATCGCTTGGATTTAAATTACCACCATAAAAGCCACCTTGACAATAAGCAAGTGGATTTGTAGAAGCTCTCATTTCACCTAGATAATCATAAGTTCTACAATGAATCTTTCTAATCATCTCTAAATAATAGTCTAAAACCTCATAGAAATCCTTAGATTCCTTTCTTGCCTTAGCTAAAATCATAGGTAAATGTAGGGAAATAGCACCAATATTAAATCTACCTACAAATACTGGCTTATCATCCTCATCAGCTGGTTCAAAGCCTCCACGCTCATAATATGGAGATAGGAAGGCTCTACAGCCCATAGGTGATATAACAGCACCATACTTTTTATACATTGAAGGAACATAGCCTTCACCTGTTAAGCTTAGCCAATCAGGATACATTGTCTTTGAAGATGTTAATAAACCCTCCTCAAATAAGTCCTCATTGATACAGCCAGGTCCATGTAAATCCTTATCATATAGGAATACAATTTTTGGGAATAATACTGGTCTTTTTCTTCCAGGCTTACCTTGTCCACCACGTCTAACCTTTAAGCACTCTATAGTACACATCTTTTCAAATCTAGATGTACCAGTACCTAAAGTTACAGTGATAAATGGATAGTCTCCTCTTGATGAGCCTACAGTATTAAATTTATATTCAAGACCTTGCCAGCCCTGTTTAAATTCTGTTCTTACATCCTCTAATGCTTGATCATTAGCTTTATTTCTATCTAGACCCAAGCCAACATATTTATGATATTGTCTTTGGAATGATTTTTCTGCATATTCATTTAATATTAAATCAATTTGAGGTACAGTAAATCCACCATATTGCTGAGCTGCAGTTGAAAGTACGATATCACCTATAACATCAAAGGCTACATCTAGGGACTTTGGTTCATTATACCAAACGTTACCCATTTCAAAACCGCCCTTTAAAACATGTCCAACATCAAATAGACAGCAATTCATTGTGTCACGTCTTGCTGACATATCATGGACATAAATATATCCATCATTGATTGCTTGAATTTCTTCTACATTTAAGAAGAATTTTTTATATAATTCTTTATTTAATTGATTATATATTAAGCTACGCTTTGTAGAAACTAGCGCACTATCAGTATTAGAGTTTTCCTTATCTCCGATATACATGATAGATTGGCTCTTCATATAAACCTCATCAAGCATATGGACAAAGTCCTGCTTGTAATTTCTATAATCTCTATAGCTCTTAGCTACAGTTGGGAAGTGCTTTTCTAATGAACCCTCAACGAAATTATGCATATCAGGGATTTTAACCTCTGTTAGGCCCTTTTCGTTGATACCATCGACAACTGTATTTATGATATTTTCTAAATCCTCGTCAGTAAACTTAACTAAAACTCTAGCTGCTGATTTTGATACTGCCTTTTTAATTTTTTCAGGATTAAAAGCTTCGATAGTTCCATCCTTTTTAATAATAACGATTTTTGATACGTCTTTCATTTTTTACACATCCTTAATTTATATTATAGAATCGAAATGTACTTGCATTTTAACACCTTATTTTTATATCTTCAATACCATTAAAGCATATTTATTTTTTATAATATGTTTTTATGCTTTCATAAATTTTATTTATAGTTTTAAAGTCGTTTTCAGCTTGATTTTCATAATTGTTTAAGCTATTAATACAAAATGCGTAAAAATGTATAAGTTTACGAAAAATCTATAAATTTATCTTATAAAGAACAAAGGTTGATGAATCAACCCCAAGGAGCTTAGGCTCCTTTTTTTAAT
>CAMOUK010000066.1 GCA_946626535.1 uncultured Caryophanales bacterium | reverse complement strand
ATACATATTTTACTAAAGCTTTTAAAAGATATATGAATGATACACCAGTAAATCATTTAAATAGAATAAGATTATCTAAAGCAAAAGAATTAATGAAAAATCCTGATTTATCATTAAATGAAATAGTAATAAAATCAGGTTTTAAAACTCAATCTAATTTTACAGAAGTTTTTAAAAGAATTGTTGGTATGAAACCAAAAGAATATAGAAAAAAATATATAGGGGATAATAAAAATGAAAATTAAAAAAATTGTAGCATTACTTGCTATACCAGGATTATTTACATTTGCAGGTTGTAGTATGTTAAATAACGCACAAAAGAATGTGCAGACTATAATAGATGATGTAAAAGATTCATTTGAAATTGATTCAAATGGTCATTTCAAAGAAGAAAAGAAATATGATATTAATGGAAGTATTGAAGGAACAGAGTCATTATATTCATATAATTATATATTTAAAACTAATGGTGATGTAGAATGTAAGGATTTAGCAAAAGATAAATCAGAAACATATACATATACAGTAAATAAAAATTTAATTATTATTGATGAGGGCGAATATAAAACATATATTGATTATTTTGAGGATGTAATAGTTGTTCCAATTGAGACACATATTAATGGTGATAGAATGTATTTAGGCTGCGTATGTGGAAATTTATCTGGAGTTGCAGTTAGTCAAAGATCAAAATCTACACTAGGATATCATATTGAATTAAATGTTAATGTTGGTGACTTACCTGCTGTATTAACTGGTAAGAGTACATCTAAAGGTAATTATATTAAAATTTATAAAAATGGTACAATTTATTCAAAATCAAGTGGTGAATATTATTATTCATATATAAATTCTGATCAAGTTGTAGGCTTTGATACTACTAAAGAAGGAGAATATATAGTAGATGTTACAATCTCTAAAGTAGTATATAAGGCAGTATTAAGAGTAAAAGCAACCCAAAAGTAGTATTTTAGATTTTTAAAATGATTAACAAAAATTAAAAATGTTAACATTTTCGAAAATATAATATTTTTTAATAGAGTTATCGTGGACTAACCTATAATCTTAATGCTATAATAAAGATACAAAAATAAGGAGGAATAACGATATGCCAAGAAAAGTAGTAGAAGATACTTGTATTGCTTGTGGAGCTTGTGCAGGTGAATGCCCAGTTTCAGCAATTACTGTTGACGATGTTTCTCATATTGACGCATCAGCTTGTATCGATTGTGGCGCTTGCCAATCAGTTTGTCCAGTTGACGCTATCGTTGAGGAATAAAATAATAAACCACTTCGGTGGTTTTTTATTTTGTCAAAAAAAATACTACCAATTACTTGGTAGCATCTAATTTCTTTTTCTTTTTAAATGAATTTTCTGTTCCATTCAAAAGTCTCTTATAATTTTTAATATGTCTTAATATTATTAATAATGTTGCAACAGTAAATAATATAGCTAAAGCTAAGCTTGATTTAGCTATAAAGAATTCCATGAAATTATGTGCTTCAATTCCAACAAAATGAAGTATCCAACCAGTTGTTAAAACTGTTAATGCAGCAAAAGTAGAGCCTAGTGAAACATAGCCTGTAGCAAATAAGAAAATTAAGAATACAATTAAGCAAGCTATAGCGGCTAATGGACAAGTGATTAATACAACACCAAGTGATGTAGCAACTGCCTTTCCACCCTTAAAACCTAAGAAGATTGAGAATGTATGACCGATTATCGCAAAAGCGCCATACCATAAATCCTCAATAGGAGAAGTCCATACATGTAATTCCTTTAGGACTCTAACTAAAATGATAACAGCCATTCCTTTAAATACATCTAAAAAGAAAACTATAAATCCGACCTTTTTACCTAGAACTCTAATAGCGTTTGTTGATCCTACATTACCACTACCATAATTTCTTATATCCTTATGCTTAAATAGTTTTCCGATTATTAAACCGAATGGAATTGCACCTATTATATAAGATAAAATCATTAATCCAATTATGATAAGAATATTTATTGAATTTTCTTGCAAATTAGTAAATAATAAATTCATTTTATTTCTTCCTTTAAATCAAGTTTAATTATACAATTAATAGATACGTATGTCAAAGAAATATTATCTAAAAAAAATAATGAAACACTCTTTCATTTATTGAAAAAATACCATTTAATATGGTATTATAAAAAAGATGAGTTTATTATTTTAAGGAGTGATTAAATTGGCCAATAATACATATAATGATGACTCCATAACAGTCCTTGAAGGACTTGAGCACGTAAGAAAACGTCCTGGTATGTATATCGGTTCTACAGATGAGCGTGGTTTACACCATCTTGTTTGGGAAATCGTAGATAACGCCATTGACGAAGCACTTGCTGGCTACGGTAGGGAGATTTCAGTTACTATTAACGAAGATAATTCCATTACTGTTGAGGATAACGGTCGTGGTGTACCATGCGGTATGCACCAAACTGGAAAAAACACAATGGAAATCATATATACAAAATTAAATGCTGGTGGTAAATTTGGTGGTTCAAGCTATAAAACATCAGGAGGCTTACATGGTGTAGGTGCATCTGTTGTTAATGCTTTATCAAGCTATATGATTGTAACATCTTATAGAGATGGTAAAATTCATCAAATCAAATTTGAAAATGGTGGTACTAATGTATCAAAGGTTGAAATTCTTGGTGACACAAGAAAGACAGGTACAACAGTTACATTCAAACCAGATCCATCAATTTTTACAACAACAGTTTATCAATATGAAACAATTAAAACTAGATTAAGAGAATCTGCATTCCTAATTAAAAATCTAAAAATGTCTTTAAAGGACAAGAGAAATAATAAGAAGGATGAATTCTTATATGAAAATGGTATTTCAGAATATGTAGCATTCATGACAACAGGTAAAAAGCCTCTTCATAATGTTGCTTATTTTGAAGGAATATATCAATTACCTGATTCAAAGGATCAAATTGAAGTTGAAGTAGCTTTACAATTTATTGATTCATATAGTGAAACAATCGTATCATTTGTTAATAATGTAAAAACAACTGATGGAGGAAGCCATGAAACAGGCTTTAAGGCAGCCCTAACAAAGGCTTTTAATGATTATGCTCATAAGATGAAATTAATAAAAGATAATGTACAGCTTGAAGGTACTGATATTCGTGCTGGTATGACTGCAGTTGTATCAGTTAGAATTGGTGAAAAGCTTCTAGAATTTGAAGGTCAAACAAAAGGTAAGCTTGGTACACCAGCTGCAAAGACTGCAGTTGATGCTGTAATATCAGAAAAATTAGGATATTTCTTAGTTGAAAATAAAGATTTATCAGAACAATTAGTTAAAAAAGCTCTTAAGGAAGCTGAATCACGTGCAGCAGCTAGAAAGGCTCGTGAACAAGCTCGTATGGATAAAAAGGATAAGGGCGAAAAGAATATTTCTGATAAGCTTGCTCCAACAAGTGAGAAGAATAAAGATATTAATGAATTATATTTAGTAGAGGGTGATTCTGCCGGTGGTTCTGCAAAGCAAGGCCGTGACAGAAGATTCCAAGCTATATTACCTCT
>CAMOUK010000065.1 GCA_946626535.1 uncultured Caryophanales bacterium | reverse complement strand
GCACGAATAATCTTTGGTCTTTGAATAGCTACTCTCTTAGCATCCTCATTCATAATTAAATCTAGATAACGTCTTCTATAACGCTCCTCTAGGTCTGTTAAACCATGGAATTTTTCAGGTAATGGTCTAAGTGATTTTACTAAATGAGTGTATTCCTTACAATTGATTGTAACTTCACCAGTCATTGTAAGCATAACATTACCCTTAATACCTACGAAATCACCGATATCTGCCATTTTGAATAAATCATAGTTTGCTTCACCAACTACATCACGTTTGATATAGATTTGGATTTTACCTTCTTTATCTTGAATTGAGAAGAATGATGCTTTACCCATTTTTCTAATGAACATAATTCTTCCTGCAACTTGAACTTCAATATTTTTATTTTCTAAATATTCATGTAATTGATTCTTTAAATCTTCCTCAGATAAATCTGTATGATTTGATTTAAATGCTTCAATTTCTTTAGCAGCTAAAGCTTTAACTTCTTGGCTATGATTCTTTTGTTCATATGCATGTCCAAATGGATCTAAACCTAATTCTTTATATTTATCTAGCTTTGCTCTTCTTGCTAATTCTTGATCTGATAATTTTTCTGCCATTTTAAATCAGCCTCCTCAAAATACTTATTGATTATATCATATTAAATATGATAAAAGCAATAAAAGTTGTTTTATTTTCTAGCTTACATATTGTATAATAGTAAAGAAATGACTGGAGGATGTAAATATGATTGTATATGAAAGAAAAGCATATTATCATGAAACTGATCAAATGGGTGTAATTCACCATTCTAATTATTTTAGATGGTTAGAAGAAGCACGTGTTTATTTTTTAGATCAATTAGGATTAAGCTATAAGCATATGGAAGAAATAGGTATTATATCACCAGTTGTAAGCATTAGTGCTGAATATAAAAAACCTGTTAAATTTGATGAAGTAGTATTAATTTATATAAAAATAGCCAAATATACAGGTGTTAAATTAGAATTAGAATACGAAATCAGGGATAAAGAAACTAACGAATTAATGGTAAAGGCTGAATCAAAGCACTGCTTTGTAAAGAATGAATCAGTTATTTCATTAAAGAGAGAATATCCTGATTTTAATGATAAGTTCTTAAATTATGTAGAAAATCAGGATAAATAAAATGATTAAGATTATATTAAAAAGCTCATCGCCAAGAAGAATCGAATTACTTAAGAAAATGAATGTTGATTTTATTCAACAATCTTTTGATGTTGATGAGACTATGGATAATAAACTAACTCCAGAAGAAAATGTTAAAAATGTGTCACTAAGAAAAGCAATAGTAAATAAGGATGAATATAATGACTATATTCAAATTGGCTGTGATACTATAGTAGCTTTAGAAAATCATATCTATTGTAAACCAAAGGATGAAAATGATGCTTTTAGAATTTTAAAAGAATTATCGGGGAAAACTCATAAGGTTATTTCTGGATTAACTGTTATATATAAAGACAAAATTTATAATACGTATGTTACATCATATGTTACTTTTAAAGAATTAACTGAGGATGACATAAATAATTATATTAAAACTAAGGAATGCTTTGGAAAAGCAGGGGCATATGCAATACAAGGTATTGGCAAATGCTTAGTAGAAAAATACGAAGGCTCTTTAAACAATATTATTGGTCTTCCTACTGAAAAATTACAAGAAATTTTAGGTGATATTAATGGAATGGAAAATTAGAGATATTACCATTAAAAATCAATTTGTTTTGGCTCCAATGGCTGGTGTAACTAATGAAGCATTTAGAATTATTTGTAAAAAGATGAATGCTGGATTAGTTATGGCCGAAATGGTTTCGGATAAAGCAATTGGATTTAAAAATGAAAGAACACTTGGTATGACTAAGGTAAATCCTATAGAGCACCCTATTTCAATGCAAATATTTGGTGGCGATAAGGAATCACTTGTAAATGCCGCTAAATATATAGATGAATATAGTGATGCTGATATTATTGATATTAATATGGGCTGTCCTGTTTTAAAGGTTATTAAAAGTGGTTCAGGTAGTGCTTTATTAAAGGATCCAGACAAGATTTATGATGTAGTTAAGGCTGTAGTTTCTGCAGTGAAAAAACCTGTTACTGTAAAAATTAGAATTGGTTGGGATATGGAGTCTATTAACTGTGTTGAGGTAGCAAAAAAGATTGAAGCTGCCGGTGCGTCAGCAATAACTGTTCATGGTAGAACGAGAAGTCAATTTTATTCAGGTACTGCAGATTGGAAATATATAAAACTAGTTAAAGAAGCAGTATCTATTCCAGTTGTTGGCAATGGTGATGTAACATCTATTGAAACTGCCAAAAGAATGCTAGAAGAAACTGGCTGTGATGCTGTAGCTATCGCGAGAGGAGCACTTGGCAATCCATTTTTATTTAGAGAATTAGATGCTTATTTTGATAAAGGTATTATTGTTGATAAGCCAAATAATAAAGAAATATTTGATACAATATTATGGCATCATCAATTATTGTTAGACCTAAAGGGAGCTCATTTAGCGTTATTAGAGATGAGAAGTCATGTTGCATGGTATATAAAAGGTATGCCAGGTTCAGCTAAAATAAAGGATTTATGTAATAGACAAACAAATTTTGATGAAGTAATAAAAATATTAAAAGATTATCTAAAAGTGGCATAAATACAGCGTTTTTTGCAAAAAGAAACCGATAGTTGCGTCTTTTCAAACTAGATTTGGTAGAACGCAACCATTCCTTTTTAGTATATTTAGGCTGTAAACAGGAGGAGATAGTTTATGAACATTGAAATTGCAAACAGATTACAAAAATTAAGAAAAGAAAATGGCTATTCACAAGAAGAATTAGCTGATAAGCTTGGAATATCAAGACAAGCTGTATCTAAATGGGAAAGAGCTGAATCATCACCCGATACAGATAATCTCATCATTTTAGCAAGATTATATAATATGTCATTAGATGAACTATTATATGATAATGAAGAAACAGAAGAAATTAGAGAAAGAACAATTGATAAGGAAAATGATAATAAAAAAGATTCTGATTCAATATCTTTAACTGATGATGAAGGACAAACATTAAAGATTGAAAACGGACATGTCAAGTGTTTAGACAAGGATGGTAATGAAGTTCCTAAGAAGCACATGATTGCTATTTCTATTATTGATGGAATTATATTTACTTTAACTTTAATTGGATTCCTTATTTGGGGTTTTGTATTTAATGGATTTTACGTATCTTGGACTTTATGGGTGTTAATGCCTGCGATAATGTCTATATTTGAGGCTATATTTAAAAAACAAGTTACAAAATTTTTATATCCATTCTTAGTTACTGCAGTATATTGCTTCCTAGGTATGCAATTTTCATATTGGCATCCACATTGGATTTTATTTGTAACAATACCTGTATTCTACATTATTGCTAATCCAATTGATAAATATGTCTTTAAAACATTAAAAGAAGATGACGACGATGATGAAGAAGATGATAAGGATGACGATGATGATGACGATGATGAAGATGATAAATAGAGTTTCTAGAAATAGAAGCTCTTTTATTTTTAAATAAAACTTGACTATTTGTGTTTCCCCATTTTTTAATAAAGGGTAAAAATGATAAAAAATATCCAGGT
>CAMOUK010000064.1 GCA_946626535.1 uncultured Caryophanales bacterium | reverse complement strand
CAGACTTCCGTCCATTGCCGAAAATTCCCTACTGCTGCCTCCCGTAGGAGTATGGACCGTTCTCAGTTCCATTGTGGCCGTTCAACCTCTCAGTCCGGCTACGCATCATCGCCTTGGTAAGCCTTCACCTCACCAACTAGCTAATGCGCCGCAGGCCCCTCTCTAAGTGATAAATCTTTAAACATTTAAAGATGCCTTCAAATGTCCTATCCAGTATTATCCATCGTTTCCAATGGTTATCCTCGGCTTAAAGACAGGTTACCTACGTGTTACTCACCCGTTCGCCATGGTATTGCTACCATTCGACTTGCATGTATTAGGCACGCCGCCAGCGTTAATCCTGAGCCAGGATCAAACTCTCCAAAAAATCTATTTTTGTTTGTTTTTTCTCTTTTGCTCTAATTCTTTTAAAAGAATTGTTGTTTGTAATTCTTGTTCGTCATATATAGTTTTCAAAGATTTAATTTACACGGCTTTATGAGTCGTGCTTTTTTATTATACCTTATTTTAAAATCTTGTCAACAACTATTTTTCTCTTTTTTACATATTTTTATAACAAAAATTTGAGCCACTTATTATAGTAACAAGTGACTCATATCATTACTTATAACTTAAAGCCCTATGTGACATATTTTTATTTTATATTATATAAAAATCATCGGCCAGACTGGTCGATGATAGTTTTCTTATCTATAAATGATTTTATCAAATAATTTAGTTGCATGATTTGCAATAGCAAGAGCTAATAAGAAAATTGCAACACCATATATTAATGTAATTACTCCAAGTCCAACATAAGCTAAGAATCCAATTTCCATAGCTATAATAAAGAACGCTGCACTACCACCAAATGTAAGGAATGATGGTAAGAATACAAATAACATTGGTAAATTAGCTGCGGCTGAATTCTTATAAACCTGCGTATCATTTTCAAAATTCAACTTTGGCCATCTTAAACCAATTAGCATACTTGCAAGAGCAAATGTAACTAATGCTAATTGTGGGAATAAGAATGTAGCTATTAATATATAAGGATAATAAATACCCTTAATTAATAAACAAATTAATATGATAGTTGATACAACTAAATTTAATACTGCTGGAATATAAATTGAAATCTTTAGTTTAGCCTTAATAACATCCATAGGATTTATTGGATAACATCTTAATAATTCATATCCATTTTTTCCTTCAAGTGAAACAATAGTTGATGCAGGTGATGCAATAGAATTCATAAGAATACCCATACCAGGAATTAAGCACGCAAACACATAACCAAATGATGGATCTGGTACATCTCCTTGAACAAATATATTTGGAAGGAATACAAATATTATTGCAGTGATTCCAAAGAACAATACACCTAAAATAGAATTAATAAAATAATTAGGTCTTTTTGAAATCATTGACCATTCCTTCTTTAATAAAACTCTATTTAAATTTAAATCACCTGTCTTAGTTTCCTTTTTAACCTTATCATAATCAATATGTACCTTACCAGCTTTCATCTTTGCATTAATTGGACTATACAATAATGCAACGAGTAAGATTACAATTAGAGCACCACCTATATTAAATAATAAGAAATATAATAGATTTAAATAATCACCCATTATACCTTGTTGCATCCAATGTAAGAAAAATACATTTAATAACTTTGTTGTAGAATTAGGATCAGCATATACAAAATACATATATCCACCAAAGAATACACCAAAGAACACTAAGCTAACAATGATATTAACTACATTAGAATATCTACTCTTAGCAGATAAAATTGCAGATACAATAGCAATAATACATGATAATAAAATAGGAACGAATGAAGCAAAGAATGCGCATAAAATAGCGATTAAACCACTAGATAAAGCTCCACCCATAGTCATAAATATAATTGATGCTGGTACTATTAATGCTAAATCCTCAGATAAATTAATTAAATATGTAGCAGCAAGCTTTGATGAAACAATACATACCTTTGATACTGGAAGGCTTTCTAAAAATTCATAATCCTTTGAACTGAATATTATTGATTGAAGCTGATACATTGATAATACAAAATTCAACATAATAGCAACTAAAACAACCATACATAATCCAGTTACAAGTGGAAGATTATATTCATTCATCTTATTCATCATTAAATATGAAATAGAAAATGAAACTATTACGAATATTATTAATGTAAGCCCAAATAATGCAAAGGCACTTCTTTGATTCTTCTTTTTATTATTTACATTAAAGCCAGCTAGAAAGAAAACTTTAGTCAGTAAAAAGAAATTATTCATTTTCTACCTTAGCCTCTTTATCCTCAAATATTTCTAGGAATACATTTTCTAGTGAACTATCATGGATAACATCTTCCATCTTTCCACTAGCAACAAGTTTACCTTGATTAATAATAGCAACCTTATTACATAATTTTTCCGCAACTTCAAGAACATGAGTTGAGAAGAAAATTGTATTTCCCTCTTCAGTATACTTCTTCATCTTTTCTTTTAATATATGCGTAGCCTTTGGATCTAATCCAACAAAAGGCTCATCTAAAATTAAAATCTTTGGATGATGTAAGAATGCCGCTAATAAAACAATCTTTTGCTTCATACCATGTGAATAAGATGATACTAAATCACCTAATTCATTATAGATACCTAATTCTTTAGCAAAATCTTCCATTTCCTTTTCATTAAATTCAACACCATAAATAGACATAATGAATTTAATGTAATCAATGCCCTTCATAAAAGCATATACTTCAGGATTATCAGGAACATATGCCATCTTTTTCTTAATAGCGATTGGGTCACTTTTAATGTCAACGCCATCAACTGAAATGATTCCTTCTTCATAAGGAAGGATACCAACTAATGATTTAATGGTTGTACTCTTTCCTGCACCATTTAAACCAACAAAGGCAAATAAGTCTCCATCTTCAACATCTAAAGATAAGTTATCTACTGCCTTTATTCCTTTAACATAAGACTTCGAAAAATTTTCAAACTTTATCATTATTATCTTCTCCTATAAAACGAAACCATTTTACCATATTTGTTCAATATTAGCAATTTGTATAAATTTTAACGTGTAAATCTACCAATTAAAAAGAATGATAATAGCGCCACTACTAAAGACGCAGCTGAAATAGAAATACCTAAAGCTTTATTCTTTTCAATAAATATTAAGCCAAACCATACAAGAGATAAGCTAATAGATAATAATGCACAAATAAGCGTTAATTTAAAATTTGAAGTCTTTGAATGTGACTTCTCTAAATCTGTTTTCCCCATATATTTACCTCCTTATAGTAACATATAAATCATGAAGCCTAAAACTCCAAGCTGTAATAAAATTGATAAATAAATAGTAAATGAAAAATATAATTTATTTGTCTTATGATGAGCAAGGATTCTTCCTATAAATCCTCCAACCGCACCACCAAGCGCTACCGCTCCTAATAATGTCTTTTCCTTAATACGATTAGGTCCAGAATTTTTTGTAGCCATTTTTTTATCTTTTATGAATAGCATAAGTGTAACTAAACTCATAAAAGCTAAATAGCAGGCATAGGCTATCAAAATAATATGTTTGTATTCCATAATTATTTACACTACCCCTTCTTCAAAACTATATTCATTATATCATTCTATGATATAAAAGAAAATAACGAGGTTTTAATCCTCGCTATCTATCAATCTAACTTCTGTTCTAATTGAATTTTTAATGGAGTTAATCCCATTTTTTCATAAAAAGCCATCGCAGGCTTATTATCATACCAAACATTTAATGTCACGTTATAGCAACCATTCTTTTTGGCAAATTCTAATACATATTTATAT
>CAMOUK010000063.1 GCA_946626535.1 uncultured Caryophanales bacterium | reverse complement strand
ACCAACATTATATCCTTGTGCCTTTAAGAATGTGAACATCATAGCACCACCAACTAAAACCTTATCAGCCTTAGCGATTAATGCTTCGATAACACCAATCTTATCAGAAACCTTAGAACCACCTAAAATTGCAACATATGGTCTCTTTGGATTATCAACTGCACCACCGATGAAGTTGATTTCCTTTTCTAGTAAGAAACCTGCTGCTGTTTCTTTAACATTTGATGCGATACCAACATTTGAAGCTGCTGCACGGTGAGCAGTACCAAATGCATCATTTACAAATACATCACCAAGAGATGCCCAGTATTTACCTAATTCTGGATCATTCTTAGATTCTTTCTTTGTTTCTTTGTTAGCTGCAACATCGAAATCCTCATAACGAGTATTTTGGAACATTAAGATTTCACCATCTTTTAATGCCTTAGCTGCTGCTTCAAGTTCTGCACCCTTAGTTGCATTAACGAATTTAACTGGTTTACCAATTAATTCTTCTAATCTCTTAGCAACTGGAGCGATATCATTTTTAGCGATATCTTCTGCTGTCTTTACTCTACCTAAATGTGAGAATACGATTGCTCTACCACCATTATCAATTACATATTTAATAGTAGGTAATGCAGCCTTTACTCTTGTGTCATCAGTGATAACACCATTTTTCATAGGAACGTTAAAGTCAACACGAATAAGAACTTTTTTTCCTTTTACATTTAAATCACTAACTATTTTTTTAGCCATTTCAATAATCCTCCGTCATTTTAAATAGTTATTTAACGATTAAATTATATCATAAATATTAAAATTTACATACATTTAATGCTATGTGAAACGTTTACATAAAAAGTATTAATTTATAAGTATTTTTTTTGACAAATCGAAATCGTTATACTATAATAGTATTAAAGATACGTTTTACAACAAATAAATATCTAGTTTTAAGTAGGAGGTCATCTATATGGATGCTAAATTCAAAAAGTTTCTAGGCGATAAACGTGCTTATATTTTCGACCTAGATGGTACAATTGCTGACACAGAAAGGATTCACTGGCAAGCACATAATATGGTTCTTAAAAAAAGATTTGGTATAGAGGTAGATTTACCACATATCTATTCTTATTTAGGAACACCAGAAAGTGTATTCTTAAAACAAATAGAGAAAGATTATAATATTGATATTGGCGGCCCAAAAGGAAAAGGATACGAAAAATATATTAAGGAAAGAAATAAAACTGCTGAAAAGCTTATTTTAAAAACAGCTAAGCCTTTCCCATTTATGCAAGAATTATTAGATGATACATTTGGTATTTCTATTTTCCTAGTTTCAGCACAAAATAGAAGCTTAATTCATAAAATGCTAGGATCTTGGGGATTATTAGGAACATTTACAGATGTAAATACATTTATCGTAGATGGTAATGAAAAAACAAAACCATATTATTACGATTTCATTTTTGAAAAAATCTTAAAGAATGCAAAGCCTGAAGAGGTTGTATTGTTTGAGGATGTTAATAAATATTTAGACGAAGGTAAAAAGCGTGGATTCGTTACTGTAGGTATCAATAACGGATTTGGTAAAGAGGAAGTTCATGCTGACTTTACTATCGACGCTACAAAAGCTGCTTAATTTGCTTCTTCCATAATTAATTATAAAAGGAAAAGGGCACGGGAAACCGTGCTCTTTTTCTTCTTCTATTTTGTTCTTAAAGCTCTAAGTGCATTTAATATACAAATTATCAATACACCAACATCGCCAAATATCGCAAACCACATTGGAATTTTAAATCCATTCATAAATGGTAAATTAGAAATAACAGCTAATAATAAAATTATAACTTTTATACCTATTGATATAATTATATTTTCATAAACAATTCGTTTTGTTTTTTTAGCTATTTTTAAAACAATAGGCAATGATTTCAAATTATCATTTAATATTACAACATCTGATGCTTCAATTGCTGCATCGGATCCAACCTGTCCCATTGAAATACCAACATCAGATAATGCCAATACTGGGGCATCATTTATACCATCACCAACGAATGCGACATTATTAGGTCTATTTTCTTTAATTATATCTTCCATTTTTGAAACCTTATCGTTAGGTAAAAGCTGCGCATGATATTCTTTTAAATCAATTCGTTTAGCTAATGCACCTACTGATAATTTTGTATCACCGGATAAAACAATAACCTTTTTATCCATATTATGAAGCATAGATATTGCTTCTTTTGCTTCATCCTTTTCCATATCCTCTAAGAGAATAGCTCCAATATAATTATTATTTTTAGCTAAATATAATATACTTCCAACTTCTTCTATATTTTCTATATTAATATTATATTTATCCATTAATTTCTTAGAACCAATTAAATAAATGTCATCATTTAAAACACCTTTAATTCCATACCCTGGAGTTTCTTCAATTTCAAAATCATATGAGTCGCCAGGATAATTATTAATTGCTAGAGCTAGTGGATGGTTTGAATTCTTTTCTAATCCCTTAGCTATTTTTATTATTTCTGCATCTCCAATTATTTTAGTTATTTCAAATTGACCTTTAGTTATTGTGCCTGTCTTATCCATTGCTATACATTTTACATTAGCTAATGAATCTAGGTATGATGCACCTTTAATAACTATTTTTCTTTTAGCTGCAGCACCTATACCTGCAAAATATGTCAAAGGCACTGATACAACTAATGCGCATGGGCAAGATACAACTAAGCATAATAATGCTACATATAAATATTCTTTAAATACTTCTGCACTAAAACCATTAATAAAACCTAAAATTAATGGTGGAATAATTGCTAAAATTAGCGCTAAAGATACAACTATAGGTGTATAGATATGAGCAAATTTAGAAATTATCTTTTCACTTTTTGCTTTTCTCATAGTTGCATTTTCAACCATATCTAATATTTTTGTTGCTGTTGAATCTTCATATTTCTTTTTAGCTTTTAATAATAAAGGCTTATTTTTATTCAATGAGCCTGATAAAACAGGATCTCCTTTTGAAATTGTCACATCTAAAGCTTCACCAGTAAGTGATGCTTGATTAATAATTCCATCAGATAATGAAATTGAATCTACTGGTACTAATTCACCTGGCTTAACGATGATTTCATCATCAATATTTAGATTATTAGGATCAATATCTTCTCCACTTGGTAAATGACATTTTGTAATTTTTAGTCCCATTGTATCCATAATCGCATTTTTGCTTTTTTCGACCGCAATACTTTGGAATAATTCACCGACCTGATAAAAAATCATTACCGCAACAGCTTCTGGATATTCTCTTTCACCTAAAAATCTTATACAAAAAGCTCCTATTGAAGCAATTGCCATTAAGAAGTTTTCATCTAATAGCTTACCTGAAAATATATTTTTAATCGCTGATATTAATACATCATATCCTGCAATTAAATATGAAATAACAAATATTATCAATAATATAATTTCATTTGTATTAAATGCCTCATTTTCTTTTGGTAAATCTAATGTATAAGTTAAGATAAGACCAACAATCCAAAGTGTTGTTGCTATAATCAATCTTAGGATAGTAATTTTATCCTTTTTTGAAATCATAATAGAATCTCCATTTCAGGTTCTTCTTTTTTACAAACCTCAATTACCTTTTCTAATAAATCCTCATTATCTAATTCTAATAAGATTTTTCCTGCAACAAATGACATTGTTGCTTCTACGCCTTTAATCTTATTTAATTTTCTTTCTATTTTAGCTGCACAATTAGCACAGCATAATCCTTTAAATTTTACAATCTTTTCCATATTGAGACCTCCATACAGTTGAATAACTGCTCAACTATATTATATTACAATTGAATAAATAGTCAACTATTATTTTTAAAAAAG
>CAMOUK010000062.1 GCA_946626535.1 uncultured Caryophanales bacterium | reverse complement strand
GTAGAAGAAAATGCTGATAATGAAGATACATCTAATGAAAAGCCAAGCGAAGATGAAATAGATGAAGAATCTGAAGAAAACGTGGAAGATGAACCTCAAGAGGAAATAGATGAGGAAACATCTGATACTGAAAATATAGATGAGGATTCTGAAGATGATACTGAATCTGACGAAGATTCTGAAGAAGATGAAGACGACGAAGATGAGGACGAGGAAAACGACGAATCTGATGATGAAGAGGATGAAGAACCAGAAAGACCTATTTCTCATTTTGAAAATAAAAACATCATCCTTCCTAAGGGTTTAAAATTAGAATTTGGATCTGATTATGACGATGATGAGGAAGAGGATTCAGATGATGATGAGGAAGATGATTAGTGTCATCTTTCAATAAAAATGCTTATAAATGTTTTTTCTACTTTAATAAATTAAAGTTCGTGATATAATATTAATGGATTTTTTATAAGGAGGATTTTTCCATGTCTGTTTTAATGGGGAAAAAAGTAAAAATTTTTAGCTTAACTGCTAATCAAGAATTAGCTGCAGAAATTGCAGATTCAGTAGGAATTCCACTATCAAGCTGTGAAGTATTACACTTTGCTGATGGTGAAATCAATGTACAAATTAATGAAACTGTAAGAGGTCATCACGTTTTTGTTATTCAACCAACAAGTGCACCAGTTAATGACCATCTAATGGAATTATTAATTATGTGTGATGCCTTAAAGCGTGCATCAGCAAGATCAATTAATTTAGTAATTCCATATTATGGATATAGCCGTCAAGATAGAAAAGCAAGAAGCCGTCAACCTATTTCAGCTAAGCTTGTTGCTGATTTATTACAAACTGCAGGTGCTGATAGAATAATTTGTATGGATATTCATGCAGCACAAATTCAAGGATTCTTTGATATTCCTGTTGATAACTTCATGGGATTACCTATCCTTTCTAACTATATTATGGATAAGCATTTAGATGATGTTGTAGTTGTATCACCAGACCATGGTGGAGTTACTCGTGCTAGAGAATTAGCTAAGGTATTAGATACTACAATCGCAATCATCGATAAGAGAAGACCTGAACCTAACAAGATGGAAGTAATGAACATCATTGGTAATGTTGAAGGTAAGACTTGCGTTATGATTGATGATATGGTTGATACTGCAGGTACAATTACTGTTGGTGCTAAGGCATTAATTGATGCTGGTGCTAAGGAAGTATATGCAGTAGCTACACACGGTGTATTATCAGGTCCTGCAATTGAAAGAATTTCTAATTCAGTATTAAAGGAAATGATTATCACTAATACTATTAAATTAGATGAATCTAAGAAATGCCCTAAGATTAAAGTATTATCTGTAGGTCAATTATTAGGTCATGGTATCTTAAGAATTTTATCTGATGAACCATTATCTGGTTTATTCACTTATTCATACGATAAATCAAAAAGAGAATTATTATAATGAAATTAATTATTGGTCTTGGTAATCCGGGCTCACAATATGAAAATACGCGTCATAATAT
Source organism: uncultured Caryophanales bacterium (assembly GCA_946626535.1). Next base: position 2,732 of record CAMOUK010000062.1, on the reverse strand, counting down.
GGGATGGATGGCCATCGATAGATTCGCAAAAATAAATAATATTGAAATGCATCTTGAGCCTAAATTCCAAGGTATTATTGGTCAAACAACAATAAATGGTGAAAAAACTATTTTATTAAAGCCAGTAACATATATGAATTTATCAGGTGAAAGTGTTATAAAGGTTATGACATTTTACAAAATTGATGTTGATGATATATTAGTTATATCTGATGACCTAGATTCTCCTTTAGGAAGAATTAGATTAAGAGCTAAGGGCTCAGCTGGCGGTCATAATGGTCATAAAAATATAGTTCAACATATAAAAACTGAAGCGTATAAAAGAATTAAGCTTGGAATCGATAGATCAGATGTAATACCTGTAATTGATTGGGTATTAAAAAAATTCACTAAGGATGAATTAAAAGAATTAGATCCTGTTTTTGATAAAGTTTCTGATGCGTTATACGAATTTGCATCTGGAATTGATTTTATGAAAATAAGTTCAAAATATTCAGAAAAATAAAAATGAATTATGAAAGATATTGTTAGCCGCAATATCTTTTTTAATTTCAGTTAAAGAATATTTTGAAAAAGTAGATATTAAAGATATTGAATGATTAATTTAGTTGTGATAATATATCAATGTAAAATTAATAGATTCCAAAAAGGGAGTAGAAACCTGTAATCAGGATTATGTGTCGACATACCCAGTATTATAAAATACTCGTACATAAATTAAATTTCGAGACTTTTACCATTTAGGTAGGAGTCTCTTTTTTTACAAATTTTAGAAAGAAGATGAAATAAATGATTCCTGAATTTTACCAAAATTGGTATTTGGCACCTAAGCTATTAATATTATTAGCATTTATGGTAGTTGGTGTTTTTTTCTTAGTTAAGTTCTGTGATTTATTTGTAGGTGCAGCTTCATCAATAGCTAAAAAATTAAAAATCGCACCAATGATTATAGGCTTAACAGTAGTAGCAATGGGAACATCTTGCCCTGAGCTTGCAGTATCTGTATCCGATTCAATTAGCTGTTTAGTTAATGGTGGAAACGCAAATGTTGCCATAGGAAATGTAGTTGGTTCTAATATTTGTAATATTTTATTAGTATTAGGCTTATCAATTGTATTTACTCCTATTATTGTTAAGAAATCTAGCTTGAAAAAGGAATTCCCATTCTTATTAGGCATTTCATTATTATTAGTATTATTTGTAATAATCGCTGGAGCTGCAACTGGTACTTATCAAGTAGATAGATGGATGGGTATTGTTTTTGTTGTATTGATGGTTGCATATTTAATATTCTTAGTAATAGATGCTAAGAGACATCCAAATGAAGAAGAAAACCAAGAAGAAATAAAAGACATGAAAATGTGGAAGTCTATATTATTTGTTGTTCTTGGAGCAATAGGTATTGCAGCTGGTGGTGAATTTGTTGTATTCGGTGCTAAAGGCTTAGCTGTAACAGGCGCTACAGCAATGGGTATAAATCACGATTTAGCAGAAGCATTAGTAGGTTTAACAATCGTTGCGGTAGGTACATCACTTCCTGAGCTTGTAACATCAGTTGTAGCCGCTAGAAAAGGTGAAAATGATATTGCCCTTGGTAATGTAGTAGGATCTAATATATTTAATATCTTATTCGTATTAGGTATTTCAGCTACAGTTAATCCATTAACTACAGGAAAACAAATAATTGTAGACTTAATTGTAATGATGACTGTTACATTATTATTATTTGGTTTTGCATTAACTAAAAAGCTTAACAGAAAAATGGGCTTTGTGTTCTTAGCTATATATGTTTTATATTTGACATATTTAATATTAAGAACAGTTGGAGTCTTACCTCAAATTGTATAGTATTTAATGGGACTGTTGACATAAAAAACAGTCCCATTTATAATTTATTTAAAATAATTTCATAATTTTTTAATTTTCAGTCGTTTACTATAAGTGAATAGGGGAGTATAGGAATATGAATTTGGAAAGACTGGCCATTGATTATAAAAATGGTGATGAATCAGCATTTAATTTAATATACAAAGAAACACTTCCGATGGTTAGATCTATTATATATTCTTATATAAGAGATAATGAAACCATTAAAGATTTAACACAAGACGTCTATGTTAAATTCTCATCAAGTATTAGTATGTATAATTCTAAATCATTACTTAATTGGATTTATACAATAACTAAAAATACGACACTTGATTTCATTAAAAAGAAAAAGGAAGTAAATTTTGAAAATGTTGAAATAATTGCTGATAACGATAATTCATATAAGCCCCTACTTAAAATAGTTATAAAAACATTAGATTATCCAGAAAGAGAAATATTCTTATTAAAAACATTAGAAGGATATACAACTAAGGAATTATCTCAAATGTTAAATATGACTAAAAACCAAATTAATTATTCTTATAATCAAGCGAAAGAAAAATTAAGAAAGGAATTGAAGGATTATGAAATTAAATGATTTTAATAAAAAATTAAAAGAAGAATATAATTCTAATTTAGATTTAGAACCAAAATTAGAATTAAAAGCTAAATCAAAAAAGAAATTCATATTTATACCATTAATCTCAGTTGCTGCAGTTATTGTAGCAATAGTTATAGCATTTGCCTCAAATGCATTATATGTAAATAATTACAATAAAATGGCAAACGAAATAAATCGAGATAATTTTTCTAAAGGTACAGAATTAGTAAAAATAAATAATTATGATGAAATAAAACAAGAT
>CAMOUK010000061.1 GCA_946626535.1 uncultured Caryophanales bacterium | reverse complement strand
TTTATAACTATACACTAGATATGCTAAAAGATTATATGATATCACTTGGTGAAAAACCATTTAGATCTACTCAAATAATTGAATGGCTATATCGTAAAAGAATTAAGTCATTTGATGAAATGACTAATATTAAAAAAACATTTATTGAAACATTAAAAAATGATTTTAATCTAGATAGATTAGAATGTGTGACAATGCAAGAATCTAGTGATGGAACTAGAAAGTTCTTATTTAGACTAGCTGATGGTAATCTAATTGAAACAGTATTGATGAATAATGAATATGGTTATAGTGCTTGTGTAACAACTGAGGTTGGTTGTAATATGGGATGCATATTTTGTGCATCTGGTATGAAAAAGAAATTAAGAAATCTTGAAACATCTGAAATTGTGCTTCAGGTATTAACTGCATCTGAATTAGCTAATGTAGATATTACTCATGTTGTAGTTATGGGTATTGGCGAACCATTTGATAATTATGATAATGTAATTAATTTTATCAAAATATTAAATGAACCATTAGGATTTGAAATAGGAGCTAGACATATTACTGTATCAACATGTGGCTTAGTACCTAAGATTTATGAATATGCTAAATTCCCACTACAGGTTAATCTAGCAATATCATTACACGCCCCAAATAATGAAATAAGAAATCAAATAATGCCAATTAATAAATCATATCCAATTGAAGTATTAATTAAAGCAATTAGTGATTATATTGATGAAACTAATAGAAGAGTAACAATAGAATATATTTTATTACAAGATATTAATGACACAGAAGCTTGTGCGAATATGTTAGCTGATTTATTACATGGATTAAATGTATATGTTAATTTAATCCCATATAATGAGGTAATAGAAAAGCCTTATAAGAGAAGCACAAAGGATGCAATGCATAAATTCTTTGATATATTAAAGAAAAGAAAAATAAACGTTCAATTACGACGTGAGCAGGGTTCTGATATAGATGCTGCTTGTGGTCAACTTAGAAGTAAGCATATAAAATAGGTGGCTTAATGGAAAAAGGAAGAGTAATTAATTTAAATGGTGGAGTATATAAAGTACTAAAGGAAAATGGAGATATCATTTCATTAAAGGCTAGAGGTAAGCTTAGAAGTGAAAAGACATATCAGGTTAATACTAAATCCTTAAGTAAAAAGAAGGATGTATTATATATTAAAAATTCTCCAAAGGTTGGAGATATTGTTAATATAGATAATGATATGATTGATTCATATGAGCCAAGAAAAAATGAAATGATAAGACCTGATATAGCAAATGTAGATCAGATATTATTAGTATTTGCTGCAAAGGAACCAGATTTCTCATTTTATTTATTAGATTTATTTATAGTAAATATAATAAAACAAAAAATAAAACCATTAATTGTTATTTCGAAAATTGATAAATTATCAGAAGAAGAATTTAATGATTTAAAAAATAAAATGAATTATTATATTAATCTTGGATATGATGTTTTATATGTAAATAGTATTGATAAATATGGAATAGAAGATTTAAAATGTCATTTAAAAGGAAAAATAACAGTTTTATCTGGTCAAACAGGAGCAGGAAAATCTACTTTAATTAATGCTATATTACCTGATTTTGATTTAAAGACACAAGAAATATCAAAGAGTCTTGGTAGAGGTAAGCATACTACAAGAGAAACAAACCTATATATGTATGAGGATGGCTTTATTGGAGATACACCAGGATTTTCAAAATTAGATTTATCTGATATAGATAAGGATGAATTAAAATATTTATTTGAAGAATTTAAAAATTACCAATGTTATTTTAAAGATTGTAATCATAAAGAAAATATTAAAGGCTGTGGTATCTTAGAAGCATCAAAGAATGGTTCTATATTAAAATCAAGATACGAAAGCTATTTAAAAATGTATCAGCTTAAGGAGAATAATAAATAATATGAAAATTTCACTTTCAATTTTAACTTTAGATTTTGCAAATGTTGAAAAGACATTTGTACCTTTATCAAATAAGGTAGATTATATTCATATGGATATAATGGATGCTGAATTTGTTCCTAATATTTCATTTGGATATTCAATAGTTGGAGCTTTAAGAAAGCTAACTGATAAACCATTTGATACACATTTAATGATGGTTCATCCACAAAATTATATTGAACAATTTGTTAAAGCAGGAAGCCAATATATAACATTCCATGTAGAAGCAGATTGTGATGTTTTAAAAACAATTGAATTAATTCATTCATTTGGAATTAAAGCAGGTATTTCAATCAAGCCTAAAACAAGTGTAGCTGAAATTGAAAAATATTTACCATATGTTGATATGGTTTTAGTTATGTCAGTTGAACCAGGCTTTGGTGGACAAAAGTTTATGCCTGTAGCAATAGATAAGGTAAAAGAATTAAAGGAATTAAGAAATAAAAATAATTATAATTATTTAATCAATATCGATGGTGGTATTAACGGAGATACAGCTCCTTTAATTTCAGATTATGTAGATCTTGCAGTTTCTGGTTCTTATATTTGTAATGCTACAAACCCTGATGAAAGAATAGAAGTACTAAAAAAATTATAAAATAAAAGTGCTGTTTAGCTAAAAACAGCACTTTTTTATCCCTATAAAAAGCAAAAAAACAGGCTTGGCCTGTTAGATGCGCATTTCTTTTGAACTTATTTAATTAAGCTCTTTCAATCTTTGCCTTCTTTAATGCTCTTGCAGAAATCTTAACTTTCTTAACATTTCCGTTTTCGTCTTTAATATGTACTGTTTGTAGGTTTGCCTTCCAAGTACGACGAGTAGCATTTAAAGCATGAGATCTCTTGTTACCTGTAACTGTAGTTTTACCAGTTAAATAACATTTTGCCATAGTCACTACCTCCTTGCAACAAAAATCATTCAGCCTTTTAAGTATACATTGAATTAGTCTAAATATCAAGTGTTTTTTTAAAATTATTGAAACGTTTCAAAAACATTATATTTATTATAATAGGATATAGCCTGAAAAATAATCTATTAGCCTATTACATAGGCGTAATAATTTGACAATTTGGTTATAAAGTGGTAATATTGTTATAACTAGTTGTATGGCAGTTCATGTCCCAAATGTCATCACTGGTATGAGGAGAGGTGTTTATATAGGCAACTGGTTTTTGCTAATTTTATGAAAAATTAGAGAATATTATTTTAATTATTATTAATTTTAAATCTAATGCAGGCTACTGCATATACATATATATTATTTTAATCAGGAGGAATTACCACATGAGTGTAAGTAGTATTGATGTCACACTTTTTAGAAGAATGGTAATAAACGGAGCTATTAACCTAAAGAACAATTCTGATGAGGTTGATAAGCTTAATGTTTTCCCTGTTCCAGATGGTGATACTGGAACTAATATGAGTTTAACTGTAACTTCAGGTATTAGAGAGCTTGAAGCTTGTGAATCTAGTTCAATAATCGATAACGCAAAAGTTTTATCAAGAGGTGCCCTAATGGGTGCAAGAGGAAATTCTGGTGTAATCCTTTCTCAATTCTTTAGAGGAATCTATGTAGGATTAAAGGAACTTTCTCATAATTATTTATCAATTGATGATTTTATTAATTGTCTTCAATCTGGACGTGAAATAGCTTATAAGGCTGTTATGGAACCAGTTGAGGGTACAATTTTAACAGTTATTAGAGAATCAACAGAAGCAATTAAGAATTCAAAATTTAATACAATAGATGAATTATTAGCTTGTTATTTAGAGACAGCTCATAAGTCACTTGAAAATACACCTAATTTATTACCAGTTTTAAAAGAAGCTGGAGTAGTAGACTCAGGTGGAGCAGGATTTGTAAAAATTATTGAAGGTATGAATCTAGCTTTAAAGGGCGAAATTTTAGTTGCATCAAATGATACTCAAGTTAGCCAAGAAGCTAAGGTTGAACAAATTGATATTAAATTCTTATATTCAATTGATTTTGTATTAGAGCTTAAGAAGCCAGATAAATTTGTTGAAAGAGAATTAAGTGCTGCATTATCACTTTTAGGTGATTCATTATCTGTAACAAAAGAAGATAATAAGGTTAAGGCACATATCAATACAAATAGACCAGGACGTGCAATTGAGATTTCTCAAAAGCAAGGTGAATTCTTATCTTTAACTATCGATAATAGAAAGGTTCAAATCGCTAATAAGAAGGCTGATGAAGCACCAGCTTCTCCAGCAAAGGCAGAACCTCAAAAGGATTTCGCGTTAGTTGCTGTATGCTTTGGTGAAGGTATCGTTTCAACATTTAAGGAATTAGGTGTTGATTATGTTAT
>CAMOUK010000060.1 GCA_946626535.1 uncultured Caryophanales bacterium | reverse complement strand
TAATATTTGAACAATTAAGAATTAATACAGACTATTATAAGAAAAAATATGGACACATAACCAAGTGTAAATACACTACTATTAAAAAGAAATAAACCACTAGTCAAAATGTCCAAAAAAACGCATAACTAAGCCATTTTAGCAAAATAAAAAGCAGGGTGAGAAGTCCTGCTTAATATCTTTTTCTTTGCAATTATAATAATCAAACAATTAACGCTTAGAGAATTGTGGTGCACGTCTTGCTTTCTTAAGACCGTATTTCTTACGCTCTTTAGCACGTGGATCACGAGTTACTAAACCAGCTGGTTTTAAAATCTTACGATAATCAGGATTTGCTTCCATTAAAGCACGTGTGATACCTAAACGGATTGCACCTGCTTGACCAGTTATACCACCACCAAATACATTTACTAAAATGTCGAACTTCTCAACATTCTCTGTTAACTCAAGTGGTTGTAAAACATCAAGACGGATAGCTGCTGATGGAATGTAATCCTCAAAAGTTCTACCATTAATTGTGATAGTACCTTTACCTGGACGTAAATATACTCTAGCAACTGAGCTCTTACGACGACCTGTACCTAAATACTGAACTAACTTCTTTGCCATTTTCGTCCCCTCCTTATGCCTTTACCACAAATTCTACTGGTTTTTGTGCTTGATGAGGATGCTCAGCAGATGCATAAACATATAACTGACCTCTCATCTGATCGCCAAGCTTTGTATGAGGTAACATACCCTTTACTGCCTGCTCAACGATTCTAGTAGGATACTTAGCCATAACTTCCTTAGCAGTTAATGTTCTAAGACCACCAGTGTACTCTGAGTGATGACGATATAACTTATCATCCCACTTTGTACCAGTTAATTTGATTTTGTCTGCGTTGATGATGATTACATTATCACCGCAATTTACATTTGGAGTGTAAATTGGCTTGTTCTTACCTCTTAATAATGTAGCAGCTGCTGTAGCTAATCTACCTAAAGTAAGACCTGTTGCGTCAATTACATACCAGCCGTGTGTTACTGTTTGATTGTTTGCCATGAATGTCTTGTTACTCATGTTTTGTTTCCTCCTAAAATATTCTAAAATAATATAATTTGAGGGCAATTGTGGATAATTGCTTAAAATGTACCGAATGTATTTTACGATAGATATTGTAAAGTGTCAAGAAAAAATATTTTTTTCAACTCATTTTAATAAATTATTAGAATACAATGAATCAAATATTAATTTTATACATTATTGTAACCTGTATATTTTAGAACTTTAAATCCTTCTTTTTTTAATCCATCAATAATTGAGTTTGATGGTGGATTATCATGGCTTTTATCATCTGATGGGAAAACCACATCCATAGCAACTGAATCTGTTTTAACTGAAGCTATTATAGTAAATGTTGCGCAAAATGGGATACGTACATATGAACATTCCAGTGAATAAGCATTTTCTTTTAAACTATTCTTAACCACTACACATTCAAAACTATAAATATATATTTCTTTATCTACTGCGCTTATTTTTCTCTTATAAAAAGTACTCAAATCAACATTTTTCTTTTCTTTAACTACCTTATTTAAGATTTGATCTACATCTACTACCTTATCAATTTTAAGTTTTGCAACAATCATAACATTTTTCCTCCTAATATTTATCATAAATGAATTCCCTAATGGATAAAAAAAGACCTTTAATTTTAACAATTAAAAGTCTTGAAATTTGAATTCATACCGGACAAATGTCGTATTGACGATATTTCATACCTATAAATAGGCCTTCTACTCCCTTTAGGATTATTCATTTACAGCTTTATTTTATATAAAGAAATAATACTTGTCAATTAAATTCGTAATTCAAGTATACGATTTTTTATTGACTAATCTTCTTTTTCATCTTCATCATCGACTGGCTTAGTTTTAAATACATATTTATCAAAAACATCACCAATAATATAGAAGAATGGAATTGTAACAAATAAGATCCAATAAGGATGCCATAAATCATATTGCATACCTAAAAAACAAAATACTGCAGTGACTAAGCATGGATATACAAATTTTGTAATTTGCTTTTTAAATATTGCTTCAAAGATAGACATAATCGCAGGCATTAAAACCCATAATACCCAAGATACATACCAAGCATCTCCAACAACTGACCATATTAAATATCCGGCTAATGTTGCTGCTAAAATCAATGCATCGATAATAGATAAGGCAACAGTCTTTTTCTTATCTAAATGCTCCTCTGTTCCATCAGGATTAAAGCATCTTATATGACCATTTTCAATTTTAACTGTTTGACCTTCATCATCAGTAATAGTAATTGAATCCTTAGTATTATTCTCTGTCTTATCAATAGTTCTTTCTCTAATCTCATCATTTGTTTCATTATCATATAATAATTCATCTAAAGACATATTATATAACCTTGCTAATATAATAAGATTATCAGTATCAGGTGATGATTCAGCTCTTTCCCATTTAGATACTGCTTGTCTTGAAATACCTAACTTATCAGCTAGCTCCTCTTGTGAATAACCATTTTCTTTTCTTAATTTTTGTAATCTGTTTGCAATTTCAATATTCATAGTTTCTTCCTCCTAAGATTTACACCTTAAATTTACCAAAATAATTGGTTGCTAACTACCAAATCTAGTTTGAAAGTTACGCAACTTTTGGTTGCAAACACTCAAAATTAGCTATTTTAAGCTATTTTTAGGTATTTTTTTAATATTTCCTTCACTTCATTAAAATCAGATTGCTTATTACATAAATCCTTTATTCTAGCACTACCTGGCATCCCCTTTATATACCAAGAAACATGACTTCTCATTTCAAGCAATGCTAATTTAGCACCCTTTAAATTTAATAGCATTTCATAATGTCTTAAAATTGTATTATAAATTTCAGAATTAGTTGGCTTATCTAAAACAGTGCCATCCTCTAAATATGCCTTACATTCTCTAAAAATAAAAGGATTACCTAAAGAACCTCTAGCTATAGCTATAGCTTTACATCCTGTTTCATCAAGCATTTGCTTGCATGTTTTATAATCAACAATATCACCATTACCAATAACAGGAATATTAACAGCCTCTACTACTTCCTTAATATATTTCCAATCAGCATTTCCTGAATAAAATTGACTTCTTGTTCTTGCATGTAATGTAATTGCAGATGCGCCAGCCTTTTCAATAAGCTTAGCATTTTCTACACAATTAATATGCTCCATATCCCAGCCTAATCTCATTTTTACTGTAACAGGCTTTGATACTGCATCTACAACAGCTTTAACAATCTCATAAACATTTTGAGGATTTTGAAGTAATGCTGCTCCAGCACCACTCTTTTTAGCCACCTTATTAACAGGGCATCCCATATTTATATCAATAATATCACAATCAGAATTCTTATCTAAATAAATGGCAGCCTGAACTAATGATTCCTTATCTCCACCAAAAACCTGTATAGATATAGGATGTTCGATACTATTTACCTTTGTCATTTTTAATGTTTTAGCATTTTTAAATCCAATTGCTTTATCAGAAACCATTTCAGCAACAACTAATCCAGCACCCATTTCTTTACATAAAATTCTAAATGCTTCATTGGTATTTCCTGCCATAGGAGCCAATACCAATTGATTAGGAATTTCTATATCTCTAATTTTCCATTTCATTTATTTCACCTAATATCTTACCTAGCATTTCTGTTGGAAGACCTATAATATTATTTAATGAACCCTCATAATGATCCACTAATTTTTTCCCAATTCCTTGGATAGCATAGCTTCCTGCCTTTCCAAACGGCTCATTAGTATCAATATATTTTTTTATTTCATCATCTGTCAAGTCTTTAAAATATACACTTGATACTTCAACATCATTATATATTTTATCCTTATAAATTACACATAATCCACTCATTACCTGATGCATTCTACCAGATAATTTCTTTAACATTTTAAAGGCATCCTCATAATTCTTAGGCTTACCGTAAATTTCATTATCTAAAACTACAATGGTATCACAGCCTATTAATACTTTTCCATAATCTAAATCTTTATTAATTGATGCCTTCTTAAATCCTAATAATTTAACATTTTCAAATGGTGTTAAATTACTATCTAATTCTTCATTTACATCATAAACCTTAATTTCAAATTTATATCCCATCTTCTCTAATAATTCTTTTCTTCTTGGAGAAGATGATTTTAAAATAATATCCATTATAACAACCAGTCCTAATCATTATTTGAATTAACATAATCTTCAATTATTTTATGTAATTCGGGCTTTTCTCTTTTAAAAGAAATAACATTCTTTCCATCTGTGAAGCAATGAGAACTTTCAGCTTTAATTCTTAATTCTTTTGTATTATTATCAATAATTTCATAGCTAAAAATCATTTTTACACCAGTATATTTGATAACCTTCATATTTATTAAAACAACATCATCAAATTTAACTGGCTTAATATAATTTATGTTGATTGAAACAACAGGAGATATAATACCCATTTCCTCTAATTTTTTATAGCTTAATCCTAAGGAATCTAAAAAGAATATTCTAGCCTCTTCTAGCCATCTTAAATAATTTGAATGGTGAATCACTCCCATTTGGTCAGTTTCATGATAAAAAGCTTTTCTTTCGTATGTCATAATTTATCGCCTCGGTTTGATTATAAGACTAGAAAACATTTTATTCAACTTAAATTT
>CAMOUK010000059.1 GCA_946626535.1 uncultured Caryophanales bacterium | reverse complement strand
AAAGAAAAAGCCTCTTTATGAGGCTTTGTTTAATAATTCAATTGCTTCTTTAATATTATTAACTGTATCAGATGCAACCATCGTTATGCTTGAATTTTTCCTTTCAGCAAGCATGCCTGCATAGCCATTAATATATGCACCCATATAGGCTGCCTTTATAGGCTCATATGATCCAGCTAAGGCTCCAATAATACCTGAAAGTACATCACCTGAGCCTGCAGTAGCCATACCAGGAGTACCAGTTGGAGATAGGTATGTTTTATTTTCATCTGTAATAATAGTTGTAGGTCCTTTTAAAAGAAGAACTACATTATTATTTTTAGCATAATTTTTAGCGATATTTATTTCATCATTTAGAATTTCATCAATTGTTAAATTAGTAAGTCTAGAAAATTCTTTAATATGTGGAGTTAATATTAATTTAGCTTTAGTTTTATAATTTTTAATTTGTGATAATGCATTTAATCCATCAGCATCAATTACTAATGTTTTATTATAATTTAGAAGTAAATATTCTAAAGCTTTTTTGGTTTCTTCGTTATTTCCTATTCCCATACCGAATGTAATAGCTTTATATTTTAATAAATTCTTAAAATCATTTTCATCAAATTTAATAAATCCATCTTTTTCTTTTAATGGATAGATTGTTGATTCTAAAATATTTGCTTGAACGATATTTGTAATAGATGAAGGGGTAAATACACTCACTACACCAGCACCACTTCTCATAGCGCAATTTGCCATTGTAGCAAGCCTTATAGCTCCACTATACATATTAGATCCACCAACTAATGCTATATAGCCATAATCGCCTTTGTTAGAATAATTTAGTCTATCTTTAAAGATTATATCTTTATCTTCAAGTAGGTAATATGGGTTTTCTGGTGTTAATAAATTAATATCTACATTTATTAATTCTTTAATTACATCCTTTGCCTTATTTAAGAATAAACCTGTTTTATAATAACCAACTGATATAGTTAAATTAGATTTAACGGCATTTTCATATAGGCCATTATCACCATTTAAACCACTATTTATATCACAAGATATTATATAAGAATTTGATTCATTGATTTTATTGATTGCTGTATCATATAGACCTTCTGGCTTTCCTTTAAAGCCTGTCCCAAATATGGCATCAACAATAAAATTATATTGATTCAAATTAGTATTATCATCAAATTTAATTATATTAATATTTTTATCTTTACATTTGTTTAAATAAAATGTTGATGTTTCTGATAATTTATCTTCAATTAAATAAACATCTACATATTTATTATTTTTATTTAATAATAAAGCTACAACTAATCCATCACCTGCATTATTTCCTTTTCCACAAATAATGGCAGTTTTGCCATTAAAGGTAGAAGAATTAAATATTTTATTTCCAGCATCATACATTAAGTCTATAGCTGGAATAGTTTCTGTAGTTTTTAAATCTGCATCTCTTATTGTTTTTACACTGTATAGCTTTATCATTTTTATCACCATTATTATTTTAACATTTTTTAATATAATTAAAATATTTTAAATTATTTTAATTTTCGTGTATAATATTTGCGGTGATAAAAATGAGAGAATTAAAAATTAATTCTATATATAAACATTTTAAGGGTGATTATTATTTAGTTATAGATATCGCCTATGATTCAGAAACTAAAGAAAAAATGGTTGTTTATAAAAGATTATACGAAGATTGCTCACTTTGGGTAAGACCACTTGATATGTTTTTATCAGAGGTAGATAAGAAAAAATATCCAAATGTTAAACAAAAATATAGATTTGAAGAAGTTGAATTAGAATCTAAGGCTAAGGAGTTTAGATAATATGTTTTATTTATTTAATACAATTAAGCATAAGGAAATAATGGATTATTTTAATATTGCGGTAATGAATGATAATGATAAGGAATCATTTATTTCATCACTTATTTCTATAAGCCTTGATTTAGGCTTTAGAGGTAATTTATGGAAGGATTATATCATATATACCCTAATTTTTAACGATAACTACTATACTAGAGCGATTGAAAGAAATAAGGATGCGGTAGTAATAGATTTAGTTAAGGCTGATTTAAAGGAATATTATAAGCTATATTGTACTAAATATTCTTTCTTAAAGGCTGTATCTAATTTTGAATTCCCAGGTAGAACTACAGTATGCTCAAAGGCTGTTGAGGCACTTGTTAAAAGCATTGGTAATTCATATGAATCATTTGAAAAAAATATTATAGATTTTTATGTTAATAAGGGCTTGGCTAATATGAGCTTATATAAGGCATTTAGAGTTGGTGATGGTAAGCTATCTCCAATCTATAATGTTGATGATGAGGTTAGCTTTGATGATTTAATTGGCTATGAAAGTCAAAAGAAGACTTTGATAGAAAATACTTTAAATTTTGTTTCTGATAAGCCAGCTAATAACGTATTACTTTATGGTGATTCAGGTACTGGTAAATCTACATCTATTAAGGCCTTATTAAATATGTTTTTTGATAAGGGTTTAAGAATTATAGAAATTTATAAGCATGAGATGCAAGAAATTTCTAAGATTATTAACACCCTAAGAAATAGACCATATTATTATGTTATTTATATGGATGACCTATCATTTGAAGAGGATGAGGGAGAATATAAATATCTAAAGAGTATCATTGAAGGCGGTATTGAACCAAAGCCTAATAATGTTTTAATTTATGCTACATCAAATAGACGTCATTTAATTAAAGAAAATTATGATGATAATCAAGATCTTCATAGAAGAGAAACAGAGGCTGAAAAGCTATCTTTAGCTTATAGATTTGGCTTACAAATCTTCTATTCTAGCTTAAGTCCAAAGGAATTTAAGGATATGGTTTTAGAGCTTGCGAAAAAGAATAATTTAAAGGTTGATGAAAATGTGCTTATTGAGGAAGCAAATATTTGGCAGATGAGCTTTGGAGCTCTATCTGGTAGATGTGCTACTCAATTTATAAAGCATATGACAGATAAGTATAATGGATAATTTAAAAGAAATAATTAGCTTAAATGACAAGTTAATAAAAAAATTTAATTTAGATTATTATTTTTCAAATAAAAAATATGATGTAGCTGCCGCTATTAAGGCATTAGATAATTCAAATATGATTCAAAAAAGCTATTTGAAGCTTACTAATAATTTAACGTTAGAGGATCATATTTTAAAGCTTTATGCCCTTCTTCAAAGTTTATTTGTAGCGATTGACTCTCTTTATGCTTTAACATATGGTATTGTTAAATCAAAAAGTTTTATCAATATTAACAATAATAAGAAATTAAGAGAATTAAAATATATTAGAAATGATGTCGTAGGACATCCTTCTAATAGATTAATTAAGGATTCTATTATTGCCTATGCGATACTTGATGAATCATCTATTACAGATGAGGGCTTCTTATATAAGATTTATACAGAAGATGAGATTATCGTTAAGGATGTTGTAATAGCTGATTTAATTAATTCATATTATGAGGAATCTAATTATCTTTTAAATGAATTATTTAAGATGTCTAATAATATCATTGAACAAGATAGCCTAAAGACTAAGATAATTAATACTCTAGATGCCTTAGTTAAGGGTAAGGAATATTTAGATTTATTAAATGATTTTATTTTAGAATATAAGGAAAAGTATAAGGCTGATAATAATCATAATAGAATTATTTGGCGTTATAACTTAATTTTAAAGCTTAATGAATTAAGTGATTTAGACAGTAAGAATAATGAAGTTATTAAATATGCAATTAGATTAGAGCTTATTAAGATATATGAACAGATACTTTCTGTTAAATATAAGGAAGAATATAATTTTAGATTACCTGATTATATTGGTAATACCTATAGATTTATCAATAAGAATAAATATTTAGCTAACTATATTAATTATTTAATTAATGTTGAAAATCCTTTGTTTATAAATACTATTAAGCTTTTTAGGCAGGAAGCCTATAATCAAAATAATAAGATTTATAAATATTTTGATTTAATTATTAAATATTATAACCAAGATTCTGAAATTGCTTATGCGTTATGCCTACCTATTAAAAATTATAGGGTAAAATAACGTTTACATATATGGAATTTTAACAATTATTTTGTTATAATACTTACGTTTTTGAAAAATAATAAGGGGGCCTTATTTATGGATATTAGAAATGTAGCGATAATTGCACACGTTGACCATGGTAAAACTACTTTGGTAGATAAGCTTTTAAAATCTTCTCATACATTCAGAGAAAATCAAGTTGTAGAAGAAAGAGTAATGGACTCTAACGCTTTAGAAAGAGAACGTGGAATTACTATTTTAGCTAAGAATACTGCAATTTCATATAAGAATACTAAAATCAATATCTTAGATACTCCAGGACATGCTGATTTTTCTGGTGAAGTTGAAAGAATCATGAAGATGGTTGATGGTGTTGTTTTAGTTGTTGATGCTTATGAGGGTACAATGCCTCAAACTAGATTTGTTTTAAAGAAGGCATTTGAAGCACACTTAAAGCCAATCGTTGTTATAAATAAGGTGGATAAGCCATCTGCAAGACCTTTAGAGGTAATAGATGAGGTATTAGAGCTATTTATCGACTTGGGCTGCGATGAGGATGAGCTTGATTTCCCTATCTGCTATGCATCTGCCGTAAATAATACTTGCTCACTTGATGTTGATATTACAACACAAAAGGAAGGTATGGAGCCTTTACTTGATATGATTATTGAAAATATCCCAGCTCCATCACAAGATACAGAATCTCCTTTACAATTCCAACCAGCATTACTTGATTATACAGATTTCGTAGGTAGAATTGGTATCGGTAGAATTACAAGAGGAACTATTAAGTCTGGTGAGGTTTTATCTTGCTGCAGACTTGATGGTACTATTAAGCAATTTAGAGTACAAAAGCTTTATGGCTTTTTAGGATTAGATAGAATTGAAATATCAGAAGGCTATGCTGGTGATATTGTCGCAATATCAGGCTTAGGTGATATTTCAGTTGGTGAAACTGTATGTAACGTTGGTAAGGAAGAACCACTTGAAAAGATTCATATTTC
>CAMOUK010000058.1 GCA_946626535.1 uncultured Caryophanales bacterium | reverse complement strand
TCAGTAGGTTGTGGGTTCGATTCCTATAGTCGGCACCATTTTTTTCTAAACAACTTTTAAGTTGTTTTATTTTTTCTATATTGTAGTGGTGATACATTATAATATTTCTTAAATGCAAAAGAGAAATGCTCTAATGTTGAATATCCACAATTTTCTGCAATTTCAGCAATAGACATATCAGTATATAATAATTTATTAGAGGCATAAGACATTCTTGCCTCTTTTTTTAATTCATTAAATGTTGAATTGTAATTTTCCTTTAAATATCTTTGTAATTCTCTAGTACTCATATAGAATTTATTAGCTAATTCTTTGATAGTAATTGTTTGAAATTCATTTAATAATATTTCTTCAATTTTAAATTGTATTGAATCCACCTGCCAGCTTGATTCTCTTTTTTCTTCAATCTTAACATCTCTTAATATGTTAACTATTATAGATTTAAAGCATGAAACTACAATTTCATTATATCCAAATTTTTTATTTTGAAATTCATTTAATAATAAATCGAAAAAGGCTACAGTATTATTTTTATCTTCTCCAACATATACTTTTTCTAAAAGAGGTAAATAATTTTCAAATCCAGTTGTCTTATCAACTAATAAATATATTGAATATTTATCAAATGGATCATTTTTATTCGGAATTTGGGTATGTGATGCAAATGCAGGAACAACATAAAACCAATTTTCTTTTACTTTATATTCTTTATTATCTATAATAACTATTCCACTACCTTTTTTTATAAAATGTATTTCAATTGTATTAGCACCATGATAATGGCTTGGGTATACATCTGTCATAGTTTGAAATCTAAAATCAGCTAAGGTAAAGAATATTTTAGCCATCATAAATTTGATTGTATCGTTTGTATAATACATATAATCAACTCCTTAATTTATTTTATCATGTTTTCTTCTAAAATGTGACACAAAACACTTAAAATAGTCGTTTATATATCTAAAATAGTAAAAAATATGATGTTATATTTTATTTATAAATAAGAAGGAGAAATGAAAAATGAAAATTAAACATTGTATTTTAGGTTTCACTTTAGCAGCATTTGCTTTAGCATCTTGCCAAGGTAATTCAAATGATACTACAACTGAAACAAAAGGCACAGGTAGTGTACCTACAGAAATTAAAACTACTACACCAGATACTACAACTAACGAGAAGCCAGCTGAATCTACAATTCCATCAGTTCCTACAACTACACCAAAAGAATCAACAACTACAACAAATGTTGTTGAGGATAAGGTGTATAATAAGCCAACAACTATTTATCTTGCTGGAGATTCAACTGTTAAGACATATCTAGACCAACAATATATTGGAGGATGGGGCCAATATTTAGATTTATTTTTAGATGATGATGTTACAGTTAAAAACTGTGCTCAAGGTGGAAGAAGTTCAAGATCATTTATTAATGAAGGTAGATTATTTGATACAAAAGAAAATGGGTATTCATATACATTTACAGAAAATGAAGGAAAATCTATAGAATCATGTATTAAGGCTGATGATTTCTTATTTATTCAATTCGGTCATAATGATGATGATACTAAAGATTATACTGATACTCAATATAAATATTTAAGAATGGTTCCTGTAGGAACACCAGATTCAAAAGGTATATATTCTACAATTAAGCCAAATAACAAAAAGAGTACTACATCAAATTTACCATCTGATATGTCAAGCTCAGTAAAATCTGAGATTGCAAAATATGGTGCTAATTATTATGAATATGATGAAGCTGGATCAAATGGTACATTCAAAGGGTATTTAAAAGAATATATTGATTTTGCGAGAGCAAAAGGTGCAACACCAGTTTTAGTAACTCCTGTAACTAGAGTTAAGTGGTCAGGAAATACAATTGTAGGTGCTGCAGGAGCTCACGGTGAAAATCTTGAATATGTAGAAGCAGTTAGACAATTGGCAAATGAAGAGGATTGTCTACTAGTTGATTTATATGCATATACTAAAGAATTATTAGAAACTGCAACACCATCTTATGCCAATTATTTAATGGCATTAAAGCCTAATTCATTAACTGGAGCATGGCCTGCAGGATATGATTCAACATATAATAATACAGATGCAGGTTATGAAGGAATTGAAGCAACACATTATAATAAATATGGTGCATATCTTACTGCAGCAAAGGTTGCTGAAGTAATTAAGAATTCAAAAGAAGTACATAATGATGATGAATATTTTAGTTTTAAAGATTTCGTAAAGGATAGCCCATCTTCATATGTTAATCCATCTAATTTAATATCAAAAGCTAAAATACCTGCAATTGAAGCAACAATTAAAGATATAAATGTAACTGACCCAAATAGAACATATCCAACAAATGATGCATTAGTTGCTAAATTAGCTGAGATACCTAGTGTTGAAAATATTACTGTAGAAAACTATGTATCAGTTCAAACTTTATTGAATGAAGCAAAAGCTTTATATAGTGTATTAAATGTTGATGATAGAAAAGCTGAATTTTCTACTAAATTAAAAGCAACTGAAACAAAGATTCAAGAAATTATAATTTCTTTAAGACCAAAGGCAACTGAAACATATGCAATTTCATTTGCAGGTATGTCTGCGGTATCAGATATTAAATCTCCATTTATTGTAGATGATCCAAATTCTAAATTCTCTATTTCAAATAAATGTTTAAAGTTTGGTGGTAATGGTTCAACAGCAAATACAAATTTATCAATTACTTGTGAAGGTAAAGGTAAAATTTTAATTACAATTAAAGCTTATTCAGGAAGTGTAGAAAAAGCTTGCTTATTAGGAGTTTCAGATGGAACAACTGAAAAGAAAGAATCTATTACTGATGGTTCAGCAACAGCATTTGAATTTGAATATGAGATTGATGGTTCTAGCACATTCTACATGTATAGAGCTTCTGGTTCAAGTACTGGTGTTATGATTTCTTCAATTACTGTAGAATATTTTGCAGAATAAATATAAATATTTATAATTATAAAATGAGGTTTTTCAAACAAACCTCATTTTTTTCTATATTTCAAAATGAAAAGAATATAAAATCATTATAAATTATGGTAAAATAGTCATAAA
This sequence comes from uncultured Caryophanales bacterium, assembly GCA_946626535.1. The sequence continues at coordinate 2,172 of CAMOUK010000058.1, read as the reverse complement.
TGAGGTGATAAATTATGCGTAAGACAAAAATTATATGTACATTAGGTCCTGCATGTGATGATGACAATCTTTTAAAAGAGATGATAACACATGGTTTAGACTGTGCTAGATTAAATTTTTCACACGGTACACATGCTGAACAAAAGGTTAGAATGGACAGAGTTAAGAGAGTAAGAGAGGAATTAGGTATTCCACTTCCTATTTTACTAGATACTAAAGGACCTGAAATTCGTATTAGATTATTTAAGGATGGAAAGGTTGAATTAAAAAAGGGACAAGAATTCACATTCTCTGCTGACTTTGATTTAGTTGGAGATGAAAATAAGGTTGGATTAACATATCCTGATTTAGCTAAATATGTTAATAAGCCAGGTATTAAGATTTTAGCCGATGATGGCAAAATGATGTTTGAAACATTAAGAGTTGAGGGAAAAGATATAGTTACTAAGGTATTAATTGATGGTGTATTATCAAATAGAAAATCAATTAATATTCCAAATGTTGTTGTAGATATGCCATATATTTCAGAGGCTGATAGAGAAGATATTATATTTGGTATTCAAGAATGTGTTGATTATATAGCTGCATCATTCGTAAGAAGAAAAGAAGACGTATACGAAATTAGAAAAATATTAGATAAATATGATACATCAGGAAAAATTAGAATTATTTCTAAGATTGAAAATACTGAAGGTATTCAAAAGATGGATGAAATCATTGAAGCATCCGATGGTATCATGGTAGCAAGAGGAGATATGGGAGTTGAAGTTCCTTTCAAATGCTTACCTCCAATTCAAAAGAACTTAATCAAAAAATGCTATCAAGCAGGTAAGATTGTTGTAACAGCAACTCAAATGCTAGATTCAATGCAACAAAATCCAAGACCTACAAGAGCTGAGGTATCAGATGTAGCAAATGCTATTTATGATGGTACAACTGCAATTATGTTATCAGGTGAATCTGCAGCTGGTAAATATCCACTTGAATCAGTATCAGCAATGAGAGATATAGCTGATTTCACTGAAACAAACATTGATTTTAGAAAGAGATTCTTTGATACAGATCTAAATTTAGGTGATGATTTCTTATCAGCAATTTGTAATGCAGCAGTATTAACTGCATATCAAGTAGATGCTAAAGCTATTATTTGTGTTACAAATCATGGTCAAACAGCATTCAAGATTTCTGCATATAGACCACATTGTCCAATTATTGCTATAACAGTTAATGAAAAAGCATGTAGACAATTAAATCTTGCATGGAATGTATACCCAGTATATGCTGAGAAGAAAAATACAATTGATGAACTATTCCAATATGCAATTGATAAAGCATTAGAGACTAATATTGTTAAAAAGGGTGATAAGGTTATCATCACTGGTGCTTCAGGAGTAGGAGAAGCAATTACAGATACAATAAAGATTCATATTTTATAATAAATTAGCCCCAATAAATGGGGCTTTTTTACATATTAAAAAAAATATAAATTAGTATTGATTAATTTATTTTCTTGTGCTATAATAAACGAGCGTATTTGCTAAGGACGCAAGAAAACGGGATTTAGCTCAGCTTGGTAGAGCGCTTGGTTTGGGACCAAGATGTCGTAGGTTCGAATCCTATAATCCCGACCATTTATATATGCGAGTGTAGTTCAATGGTAGAACCTTAGCCTTCCAAGCTAACTACGTGGGTTCGATTCCCATCACTCGCTCCAATGATATTAAATGCCATAATCATGTGATTGTGGTTTTTTTTATAACTAGAATCTGATTTCTATTTTATTGAATATTGATTTATTTTATTTTATAATTAAAATATGTTTGAAACGACTAGAGGTGTTTATTATGTTTTTAATTAGTAAGGTTGATTTAATATTTTATTTATCTTTTGCATTTTTAGCATTTATTGTAATCATTATTGTATTAACTACAGTAATTGTTAATAACAAAAAGAAAAAAGAATTGAAAAATAATAAATCTCATGCTGCATCTTTATTAGCTACTAATGAGACTAAAGAAGATAATAATCAAGAAGAAACAAAAGAACCTGAAGAAAATAATAATGAACAGATAGAAAATGAAACACCTGTTGTTGCTGATATAAATGAAGAAAATAATGAAGAAACTGAAGATGAAAATAAATCTGAAGACAAAGAAGTAACAGAAACACCTG
>CAMOUK010000057.1 GCA_946626535.1 uncultured Caryophanales bacterium | reverse complement strand
TGGATTACCTTCTAGAATAGATCTATCCATGAAAGCACCTGGGTCACCCTCATCACCATTGCAAACAACATATTTAACATCAGACTTTTGATCTAATGCAAATTGCCATTTTCTACCAGTAGGGAATCCTCCTCCACCACGGCCTCTTAATCCAGAAGCTAAAATTTCATTAACAACTTCCTGTCTAGACATCTTTAAAGCTTTAACTAAACCCTTGTAAGCATCATATCCTAAAGCCTCATCTATATCCTCAGGATTAATTACACCACAGCCATGTAATGCAATACGCATTTGCTTCTGATAGAAAGGAATATCCTCTTGTCTTTTACATGCCTTTCCTGAATTAGGATCAACATATAATAATCTTTCTACTATTTCATTACCAATAATATCCTTTTCCATTATCTCAGTAACATCAGCCACTGTTACACCACGATATAATGTATCCTCAGGATAAATCTTAACGAAAGGACCTTGAGAACAGAAACCAAAGCAACCAACCTTGTTAACTCTAACCTTATCCTCTAGCTTTCTTTCCTTTATTTGCTTTTCAAATTCTTCAATAATATCTTTAGAATTACTAGATAAACAACCTGTACCACCACAAATAGTAATTGTACGATAAGTTGCTGTACCATCTAATTTAGCTTTAAATATGCCAAAGCATTCAGCTATTTTTTTATCTAATTCTTTTTCATTTTTAATTTTTACAATCTTATTCATACTATTCCATGTCCATGCCCTTTTCTCTATATTCTTGAATGATAACAGGTACATCAGATAGTTTTACCTTTGGATATACCTTTCCATTAATTGAGATAGCCGGAGCAATACCACATGCACCTATGCATCTTAATCCATCAAGAGTAAATAAACCATCTTTAGATGTTTGACCTACCTTGATTTGTAACAATTCACTAAATTTGTCTAAAACGTTTTGACCGCCTTTAACATAACAAGCTGTACCGATACATACACCAATTACATATTTGCCCTTTGGCTGTAAAGAGAAAAATGAATAGAATGTAACAACACCGTAAATTTCACTTGTTGGAATACCTGTTTCTTGACTTACAATCTCTTGTACATCAAGTGGTAAGTATCCATACTCATTTTGAATGTCAGCTAATATTAGCATTAACGGAGATGGCTCATTCTTATAACGAGCACAAATCTCCTTAATTTGAGCAATTGCTTCTTTTTTTAAAAACATTGATCCCCACACCTTTCTTGTCTTTAAATTAAGAAAATATTAAATTCTTAATGTTTACTGCCACTTTCTATTTTATTTATTAATAAATAATAAGTCAATGGAAAACGTTTAAGTAATGAGAAATTTTAATTATATTTTTGAGATATCGAACTATATTATGTTTTTTTAACAACAAATATTCACAAAAAAATCCTAACCAAAGTTAGGACAAAATTCGAACTCCCGCTACTTATCAGTCGCCTACGGGAAAGCGACAATCATTTCGAACTCTTGCTACTTATCAGTCGCCTACAAGAAAGCGACAAAACTAATCTGGATATCTATATTATACATTAAATTCTTTTAATATATTCATCTATTTCCTTACTTAATTCATCAAAAGTTATTAAACCATTAATCCATTTTTCATATATTAGATCTTCTTCATTAGGTCTATTGGTTAATCTTTCCTTTGCAAATTTTTCATCAAATCCTGATAAGGTCATATTAAGATTCTTTTCATAATTCTTTCTTCTTCTAATTTTCTCTTCTTCACTAATCATAATATTATAACCTTCTTATACTTAATAAGCTCCAATTTCTAGTAGGCCCCTTATCAAAATAATTTTTTCTTCTTATTTCTAGTAATTCTGGTTCACAAAAATAAAATATTCTTTGAAGAGATGGATCAATAGTGCCATCATCATATAATTTTAGTTGCCATCTTGTTAATGTCATTTCAATTGCTACTCTTTCCGCTAATATATCATTATCAGTAGAATTATTATTAATAGATAGGAAAAGAGTATCACCCTTTTTCCATAAATCTAAAATATCATATGCCCATACCTTTAAAAATAAATACCTATTAAAATTGGATTTTAATCTTTTGTTAAATACGATATATATTCTTTTATCATCTATTTTTTGAGCATATACATCATCAGTAGGATTTAGTTCATAATCAGAAATAACCTTTTTATTTTTAAAATCTAAATAATCAAAATCAAAGTTATATCCATATTGAGCTTTTATCTTATTAGATAATATTCTTAAATCATCCTCAAAAGATCCCATTAATAAATCAGACTTAATCATTACAGCTAGATATTTAACAAAGCTTTCATCATCTATGATGCTATTAAAAAAATCATATTTACCCATATTTTTCCTCCTTTTATTAATATTATTGGCATACCTTAATGTAATATAATTATACCATTTTTTAGGAGTTTTTGCAACAACTTATATATATTATATATAATATATATAAAATGCTAAAATAAGACAATTTTTAAAGGTAATAATAAACATTTTCTATAAACGCAATAAAATCACCCTTTTTACAGGATGATTTTACTGCGTTTTTGTGGAGGGATAAATAAATATTTATAGGAAGATGAGTATAATGATATACCACATCATAATTTATGAATAATAAAAAAAGTAAAATAAAAATTTATTTCTTTCACATTAAATATTTAGTTAGTAAACGTATCTTATAGTTATATTATAGCATGTATATACAAAAAAATAAAGCAGGATTTTTTATCCTGCTATATCTATACTATTTTATACATGCCTTAATTACATTTTCTATAATGTCTAAATGTGATTCATCATATGGATATACGCCTTTGTAATATTGAGTATTATTTTGTTTATACTTTCATTGTATCACAACATTTTTTTAAAATAAGTCCCCTCTTTCGAATTATATTCGCTAATTGTGTTTTTTAGATGAATTTATATAACAAATTACCATATATTTGTTTTTTATTTTAAAATTAGCACTATAGTTTAACATTATGATATAATCTTTGATGTCTCAGAGGGAGTGGATCAAAATGCGAGATAAATGGACGAATAGAGGAGCTTTCATTTTAGCTTCTATCGGTTCCGCAGTAGGTTTAGGAAATGCATGGAGATTTCCAGGTTTATGTGCCAAATTTGGTGGTGGCGCATTTTTATTTGCATATATAATATGTATGGTTTTATTAGGTATTCCATTATTAATGATGGAAACAGCTATTGGTAGAAAGGCTAAAGGTGGAGCACCTAAATCAATGCGATTAATAAATAAAAAGGCTGAACCAATTGGTTGGGCTTCTGTTGCTAACGCATTTGTTATTTTAACTTATTATGCAGTAGTATTTGCTTGGTGTATTCTAATGTGCTTTGTAGCATATAAGTTCGCAACAACAAATTCAACATCAGAAACTGCTTCTACTTTATGGATGGATAGTATAGGTGCTACATTCAAAACTTCATTCTTAGGTGAAGGCGGAAACATTAAAATATTATTATTAATATGTGTTGTAATAGCTTGGGGATTTATTTACGGATGTATTAGAAATGGTGCTGCACAGGTAAGTAAGGTTGTTAAATATACAGTATTTATTCCTGTTATTATGTTATTAATATTAGCTGTAAAGGGATTTATAAATAACCCACATCTAGGTGAAGCATTATCTGCCTTATTCGTTCCTGATTGGAAGGCATTTGGAAATGCTGAATTATGGGTTAATGCTATGGGACAGTCATTCTATAGCTTATCTATAATGATGGCTATTATGTTTGCATATGGTTCTTATTTAAATGACGATTCAAACATAGCTGTTGATTCAATTATTATTGCATTTAGCGATTTAGCTATTTCTGTATTAGCAGGTATCGTATTATTTACAACAATGTATCAAACAGGTCAAACTGTTGGTGATATGAGTGCATCAGGTATCGCTACAGCTTATATTATTTATCCAACTGCTATAGTTAATTTAACTTCTGTTGGTGCATTAAATGCTATCTTCGGCTTTGTATTCTATTTCATGCTATGTACTCTAGCAATTGATTCAGCATTCTCTATATTAGAGGGTATAGCTACATCAGTATCAGATAAATTTAAGACACCTAAAAAGAAAACAACACTTATCATTGCCATAATCGCCGGAGCGATTTCAATAGTATATACTACAGGGGCCGGTGTTGGATACTTAGATATAGTTGATAACTGGACAAACCAATATACATTAATCATAATAGGTATATTAGAAACAATCCTAGTAGGCTGGTTCTTTAAACCGAAAAAGGTTCTTAATGAAATAAATAAAAATACTAATAAGTTTAAAATGCCAAGATGGTGGTTTGAAACATCAATCAAATTCCTAGCACCACTTGCGCTAGCATTCCTATTAGTATGGCAAATAATTGTTTTAATTAAGAATGGATTTAGATATAACACAGACTATAACCTAGCAGCCGAAATAATTGCTGGTTGGTTAGTAACTGTATTAGTATTCTCTTCAGGATTCTTTATTAATCTATATATGAAAAAAACTAAACGTGGTATAGACTTATCTAAGGATGATGATAATGAACCAACTTGGGATGAGTTAGATTCTATTGAACAAAACCAAGTAGTTAGCGTTGATCAAGAACAAACAGCTAAACTCGAACAAGAAATTAAATCTTAATCATTTAAAAATGGCTACACTGTTTTACAATGTAGCCATTATTTTATTATTCTTATTTTGACTCTTCTTCTGCTAAATTATTTTCTATTTCATCAGGAATACCATTGAAATTCTTATCAGTACATCTATATCTTAAAACGAAATAGAATACACCTAATAAAATATAAACTCCTGCAGAGATTAAGAATATAGTATTACCAATAACTCCATATAATAATACACCAATAACTCCACCAACTGTAAAACTTAATATAGCAACTAATGGAATTAAGCCAGTAATATATTTTTCATTCTTATTACCTCTAAGCTTATAACCAACATAAACACCTAAATCAGTAATATTACCTGACATATGAGTCATTCTAACTACGATACCCTTAAATGATACTACCATACCATTTTGTAAGCCCATAATAAAAGCAAATAATATTACACTATATTTAATTGATAAGAAATAAGGAATGATAATTAATACACCAATTGTAATAATTATAAATCCATATCTTTTCTTTAAATAGAATGCTCTTTCTCCTGTAATAAATCCTGATAAAACAGCACCTGCGAAGAATGCAAGTATTACTCTCAATACCTCCCAAAGACCAGTAAAGTCTCCATTAGATAAATTAATAGCTACCTTAGATACTAATCCAGTTAAATGAGATACTGTCGTTCCATTATAACCAAATATTGATATAGCATTAATTACTCCTGCCAATGCTGTTAATATACACATCCATA
>CAMOUK010000056.1 GCA_946626535.1 uncultured Caryophanales bacterium | reverse complement strand
TAAAGCTTCATTTCAAAATATTGCCAAACTAATTAAGTATTTTGATGTAAGTTATTTATTATTTATCAATTAAATAAGGAAGAATTAAAAGAAATAGCGAGGTCGAAAAATTTGACCGCGCAAATTTGGGCAACAAATAAAGGTGGACGTATCAGTTTACCCTACGCTTTTACTGAACAAGGAATATATATATTAATGACAGTTTTAAAAGGCAATCTAGCAACTAAACAAAGTATTGCTTTGATTGATGCTTTTAAACAAATGAAAGATTATATATTTGAAAGTAATAATTTAAAATGTGGTGCACTTCTAAAAACTTTGAAGCTAACGCTGAGACGGTTGTTCAATTGCTCTACCGACCCTCAAAATGACAAGTATATCAACTGCAGTTACTTTTAAATCACGGTAATAATTATTTAATTTAATATTATTTAAAATATATATAAAATTTGATATAATAATTATCAGTGAAAGAGAGGTTGTTAAAATGAAGGAAAGCCCATTATTTTCAAAAATTCAAACAGGTGTCTATACTAGTGATAACGCTGATAGTGCATCTTATAAGGGAATAACTATTAAGACATTATTTTTAGTAGGCATTACAGCTTTAGTTGCTGCAGTTATAGCATTCTATCTACCAAGAATTATCCAAAATGGTAATTTAGGTGTTTATCTAGGTGCTTTAATAGCTTCAGCTATTATAGGTTTTATTGCAGTAATAGTTGGTAGATTATCAGATAGAGCTGCAAAATACGCAAGCTTTATATATGCAGTATGTGAAGGTCTATTTTTAGGCTTTGTATGCTTAGTTGCTGATTTATATATTCCTGGTGTTGTAGCTATTGCAGTATTTGCTACATTAGGCTTATTATTAGTAATGCTACTTTTATTTGCTACAGGTGTTATTAGAGGTGGCTCAGTATTTAGAAGAGTATTTATCGCATTTGTTTTAATTGCGCTACCTACTGTTTTAATTACATATTTAGCTTTAACATTCTGGGTAAAGGATTACCAAACTTATATGGCATTGATTATGGCAATTGAAGCTATCTATTTACTATATGGTACATTCTGCTTAGTAATGAATTTTAGCGAGGCTCAAGGCGTAGTTGAAAGAGGTGCTTCTAAGGATAGTGAATGGTCTGTTGCACTTGGCTTAGAGGTAACAATTATCTACTTGTTCGTTCAAATTTTAAGAATATTATTAATTGTAATGGATAAAAAGAATTAAAAATAAAAAATAAAAGCCAGTTCTTAATAAAAAGAACTGGTTTTTTTTGATTTTTACACAGTTTTGTAGTATCATAAAGATGAGGAAAACGCTTTATGAAAAATGAATTTTTAAAGAAACATGCAACTCATATAGATGAGTTGACAAGTGTCTATGAAAGAAAAGTAATAGAAGACTATGCAGAAGAACTAATTAAAGAAAATCGCAAGTTTATTTTAGCTTTGATAGACATCGACAATTTCAAATATATTAATGATGGCTATGGCCATCATTTTGGCGATAAAGTTTTAATGGTTGTTGCTAGAACGTTAAAATCAGTTATCGGAAATTCTGGAATATTAGGTAGATATGGTGGAGATGAATTTATAGCTGTATTTGAGGATATATCAGAATATGATGATGCCTGGAGTTTAATGTTTAAGGTTTTATCATGCCCTGATCAAATCGATGATGAAAGTGTTAAAGCACTTGGCGTAACACTTACTATAGGTATGTCTAGATTTGATAAGGATGCTAAAACGTTAGGTGATTTATTTGATTTAGCAGATAAAGCGTTATATAGAGGTAAGATGAAGGGTAGAAACTGCTTTATCATCTACCTTCCAGAAAAACATGCAAATATTGATTTAAAGACTCAAAGAGATAAGATTACATCCGCTCAATATTTGAATGTTAAGCTGTTTAAATCATTAACTGCTAGCCAAAATATGGCAGCTGGTATTAGAGAAGCATTTAATTATTTTGGTAGCTATTTTATGCTAGACCATATGTGTATACAAGCTAATGATGAATTCTATTTTAATTATTATCATCCATTATGTAATAATAGAGATTTAAAACCTATTAACTCTAAATTTATCGATGAGGTTACAAATCACTATACACATATTTCGGTAAGGAATACTATTACTCAAGATGAGGATAAAAATAATAAATTAGTACAGGCTTTAATCATGCAGAAGGTTTATTCCGCATATTTCTGTGAAATTACTGCTTTCGATAAAAAATTTGGTTATTTAAGAGTAGATATAACAGGTAATGAAAGAGGAAGAATTTGGCAGGACTTAGATTTATCAATTTTAACAAATATGGCTTATTTAATTGCTTTAGAATTGTATTATAATCACAAAACAATAGATGATTTAATTGATGAATAAGGGATTTTGGAACAATTCTAAAATCCTATTTCTATATAAAAATAAAAGGAGATGTTATTATGATTACTTTTTTTACAGATACTGATACTGATTTAACACCAGAAGAGGCTAAAAAATATAATTGTAAGCTTATCAGTATGCCTTACATAGTTGATGGAAAGGAAGTATTTCCATATGAATCATTTGATGAATTTGATTCAAAGGGCTTCTATCAAATGCTTAGAAGAGGAACTATACCTACAACATGTGGTATAAGTCCAAGTAAATATATGGAATATTTTGAAGAAGAATTTAAAAAAGGAAATGATATTTTATATGTATCATTTTCAAAGGCTATGAGTGGAACCTTTAATGCTATGAATTTAGCCTTAGAGGAATTAAAGGAAGAATATCCAGATAGAAAATTCTATCAAATCGATACAAAAGGTATTACAATTTGTAGTTTAATAATTGTAAGAGAAATAGGCGATATGCTTCTTAGAGGAGCTTCAGTTGAAGAAGTAATGAAATGGGCAGATGAAAATGTTGATAGATATGCAACATATTTCTTTGCTGATAATTTAAAATTTTTTAGAAAGAGTGGAAGAGTTACTAACTTAAAGGGCTTCATGGGAGACTTAATGGGTGTAAGACCTATTTTAAATATGAATGCTGATGGCATGATGACTAATATCGATAAGGTAAGAGGTAAGAATGCCGCAATCGATAAATTAGTTGAATATGTTTTAAAGCTAGGTAGAGATGTAAAGAATCATAGAATTATTATCGGACACTCTGATAATATGGAGCTTGCTACACTTTTAGCTGAAAGATTAAAGATTGCTTTAGGCAATGATTTAAATATTGAATTTGCAGTAGTTAATCCTACAGCTGGTAGCCACTGCGGACCTGATGGAGTAGGAGTGGCTTTCGCAAGCGTAAGTAGATAATATGATTAATGTAGTTGAAGTTAAAACAAAAAAAGAAATTAAAAGATTTATTAATTTTCCAATAAAGCTTTATAAGGGCAATAACTATTTTGTTCCACCACTATATATGGATGAAATGAAGATGTTTAAGCCTGATTATACCTATTATGATCAAGCAGAGGCTATCTGCTTTAATGCCTATAAGGATGATAAGATGGTTGGAAGAATCCAAGGTATCATCCAGCGTGCAGCAAATGATAAATATAATCAAAAAAGAGTAAGATTTACAAGATTTGATGCCACCCAAGATGATGAGGTAACTAAAGCCTTATTTGATGCTGTAGCTAATTGGGCAAAAAATAAGGGTATGGATGAAATGGTTGGACCTTTGAGCTTTTCAGATTTAGAAAGAGAAGGCTTATTAATTGAAGGCTTTGAGGAGCCTCAAACATTTGAAGAACAATATAACTATCCATATTATCAAAAGCTACTTGAAAATTATGGCTTTGAAAAGGAAGTAGATTGGACTGAAAGCCAAATTAGATTAAATGAGGCTATGGCTCCAAAAATTAAGAAGCTTGCTGAAACTATTATGAAGCGCTATGGTTTTCATTTTGGACAGGCTAAATCAACTAAGGACTTCTTAAAAAAATATGCTGATGGCTTCTTTGAAATACTTGATAAGACATATGTAGATGTATATGGAACAGTTCCATTTACTGATAGAATGAAAAAACTATTAATATCTAATTTTAATTTAATAATTGATTTAAGATTTGTTTGTGTAATATTAGATAAAAATGAAGAGATTGTATCATTTGGTCTAACTTTACCTGGTATTGCAGAGGCAGTAAAAAAATCTAATGGTCATTTAACACTACCTACAATACTTAGAATTTTAAAGACTGTTAAAAAGCCAAAGGTAATAGATTTTGCGTTAATTGGTGTTGCAGAAAATTATAGAGAAAAGGGTGTAGTAGTAATTATTTTAAATGAAATAATGAAGATGCTTGCTCTTCCATTTGTTGATCATGCTGAAACAAATTTAAACTTAGAAACTAATGAAGCAATACTTTCACAATGGAGATATTTTAACTGCAATACAAATAAAAGAAGAAGAGCGTTTATAAAAAAAATTTAAAGTGATGCTAAGACATCACTTTTAATATGATTAGGGGAAAATATGGAAAAGGATTATCATGATTTAGTATCATTTTGGAATAGAAGCTTTATTTTAAATGATGAAAATAAAGAAGAAATATTAAAAACTGAAGGAATAAAGGATAGCTGGAAGGAGCTATCACCATCAGATAAGCTAAATGATGCTTTAAAAAGATTTAAAGGAAAAGAAAAAATTTTAGATTATGGCTGTGGTAATGGCTGGGCATCTATCGTAATGGCAAAGGATGGAATAAAAAACATTGATGCTTGTGATGTAGCCATAAATTCAATTAGGCTATTAGATTTTTACAAGGAATTATTTGATGTTAAAGATGCAATTAATTCATTTGCGATTAATTCTAATTGGTTAGGTGCACAAAAAGAAGAAACATATGATGGCTTTTATTCATCAAATGTAATTGATGTAGTTTCACTTGAAATGGCAAAAGATATTATTAAAGACGCTGCAAGAATTACAAAAAAAGGCGCTATAGTAATTTTCTCACTAAATTACTACATTGACCCACAAATTATGCAAAATAAGGGCTGTGAGGTTAAAAATAATCAAATATACATTGATGGCGTATTAAGATTAACTTCATTAACAGATGATGAATGGAAAAATGAATTTGCTAAATATTTTAATGATATTGAGCTATCTTATTTTTCTTGGCCTGGTGAACAAAAGGAATCAAGAAGATTATTTATAATGAAAAAATAGAAAAAAATATTATTTTTTAAGCCGATTTTTCGGCTTTTTTAATTTTTCAATTTTTTGTTATTGGGTTTTAGATAACCTTCAAAAACTTGATTTTTTTTAAAAATTAGGGTTTAATGAAATAAATAGGGGTGTTATCTCGATGACGTTTTATATGAGTATAATAATGATTACTGAGCTTCTTATGATTGCTATGGCGCTCCATGTAATTAATTATTCAGGCTTCAATAAAATTCAAAAAAGATGGTTTATAATTACCTTTGCTGCTATAATGACCTGCGCTGCTGCAGAGTTTTTAGGATAATAAAGCGAGAATCCTCGGTTATTTAATTTTCGAGATGATAGCTTTTTGATAAAAAATGGTGATTTTTGACGATTAATCACTGTTT
>CAMOUK010000055.1 GCA_946626535.1 uncultured Caryophanales bacterium | reverse complement strand
CATTATTATTAATTTTAAGTTCTTTTTCATATAATGCTATCATTTTTGGACTATGATAATCCATTTTTCCCTTAAATCTAAGGGTTGTTGTTTCTCCTTTTACTTTGCCTTGTGCCAAGATTTCACTATTTTTTTGAGCAAGCGTTCTTTCATCTTCTAAATTTGCTTTATTAATTTTAACTTCTTCTTTTACTGCATTAGCAATAATTTCATTTATCTTCTCTTCAGAAACATTATTTTCTTTTGCTTTATTTTTTATAAAATCAATGACAGTTTTTCCAGAGAAGAACTTATTATATATTGCTTTAGTACTAATTCTAATTCCACTATGTCTTTCAAACACCTGAGCACCATTAAAAAATTTTTGTAGTTCTTTTATATCTTCTTTTTTACGAATTAGTGATCCAAAAACCATAGTAAAAACTCTTGGTAAGCCTTTTATATCTTCTTTTAATTCTGTAATAGGTTTTCCACCTTTTTTGTAATCTTCATAATAGATGTCTTTTTCTCTTTGGGCTAATAGTTCAAGATATGCTTCCAAATCGTTTATATTTTCAACTTGATGACCATTAACTTGAAATAAATCTCTCCTATATTTTTCTCTTTGTTCTCTTTGATCTTGTAATTCATCTTGTGTAAATGTATTTGGCATTTTTTATATCTCCTATTCTTTATATCTAAATTATATTATTTTTCTTTACGTTTATATGGTATTATTATAGTTCTTCAGGTACTAAACCAATTGAGACAAAATATTCATTTATGGTTGTGAAATCATAGAATTTAGAGAAATTGTATACACCATCGTATGAATATTGAATTTCAAAATCTAGAGGAACACCAACATCTATATTTTCACCATTTGCATTCGATAAACAACGATTTGAAGAACGTACATAAGATAGACCATCAGCAGTTGTTTCAATTGATATGGCACATGAACCACCACCACTTCTTTGTCCTACTATCTTACAGCCTAATTCCTTTAAAACACTTGGAAGTAGGTTACCACATGAAAATGCATTGCAGGTAGTTAATACTGCTACATTAAATTTAAATTTATTGCATTCTTCTATATCTGCCTCATCGCATTTTCCATCAAGATTAACATCTATAAGCATTGATGTTGTAACTCTACTTTTATCAAATGTATCATTCATTGCAAAATCAAATTTCGCACCATTTAATAAGCCAACAATACCAGCAAGTGCTCCTGAATCACCGCCACCATTAGTAGATAAATCAATAACTACATTTACTGCTTTATCATCGACTGCTTGATATAGTGATTTTCTTATAAAGGCAAATGAATCAGTATCTTCTGGAATATCTTCTTCATGCATACCATTTTTATAATAATTATCCCAGCCAGCATAATCTACTTCAAATAGATCAAATGAAATATATACAGTTTTTGTATCATTATTAAATGAATAAACATTTGGATTATTCTTTTTATCGTAAGTTGCAAATGCTACCTTCTTACTTTCAATAACTGCATTTTCTATTTTACTTTTCATCAAAGTTGAAGCCATATTTCTCCCAACCATACTGGCTGTAAAAGCTGAAATCTTATCCATGTTATCTTCTACTGATTTTCTTACATATTCATCAGCCGTATTAAAGCCTCCTGTATGTCCACCATCAGCTAAGCCACTAAATAAACAAAAATATCCTGTATAATAATCTTTTTTATCAGTTGAAAGTAGTAATTCCTTAATATCTGGATAATACTTTGTAAGAAGTCCATCTAAGCCTAGAGTTAATAAGTTATTATCCCCAAAAATAAGCTGAGCTGTATAGCCTCTTAAATTATCAAAATTGAAGCATAATTGTCCATAATTATATAAAACCATATCTTTACTTCTAGGAGTCTCAAAATCCGTAAAGACTGACATATATTCTTTAGATTCTTTATAATAATTATAATCTTTTATTTCCTTTGATAATTGAGCTTGCTGATCAATTACATATATATCTTTTCCATTATATGAAACGTTATATCCAGCTAGGCCACCTGAAAATGATGATAATAAAGCAAGTGGTACATAAGCTTCACTATCTCCATGGACATCTATATTATAATCGGATAATGCTATAACCTTTTGATGAATTGGAGTAACATTTTCCTCTTTTATAGTTAGGAATGTTTTAGCAGTTGATTCTTTAAAGTCAGGGTGAATAGTGAATTTAGAAATATCATAGATAGATAATAAATCTTCTTCAGTTTCAAGCTTTATTTCTCCACCATATTTATTTTTATATTTATATAGGTTATTTACTTTATCTAATGTCAGATCAGTTTTAAAGAATTCCTTGTAATAATCTTTTACACCTATATAAGGTACTGTTGGTGTTTGTTCATAAAACCTTAATTTTATTGTTTTATCTACTACATCCTTTTCCCTATATATCTTAACATCGTTTTCAACATAATTTAATTCTTCCGCTTTAGGTGTTGATGGAGCTTGGGTATTATTACCAGATTGACATCCAGCCATAACAAACAATAAACACGCTATTATGGGTACAAATAACAATTTTTTCTTCATATTTTCAGTCTCCTTATCGTTATAATATAAGAACATTTTACCATATCTACTGCAACAAATATGCAACAGTTATTCGGTAAACGCCATGAAAATATTAAAAAAGCTAAAGAATTAGTTCTAAAGTTGTTTTTTTATATATGTCATTAGTACCACCTCTGACTATTCCCAATTTCAATTTGATTATAGTCGATTTTTCGTAATTTTCTTATATATGTTGCACGTTTGTTGCAGTAGATATGATAATATACATATATATGTATAAGAAAAATTATATTCTTCATTTTATAAGGAGTGATTTTATGAGAAAGAAAATTTTATTAATTATACCATTCGTTATAATACTATTTATAGCTGTAGCATGCTCAAATAAGGGCTATAAAACGTATGATAAGGAATTAAACGTGGTATCCTTAATGAATTATTCTTCAGAAAAGGATGAAGCAACAAATTTAAAGGATATTACCTATGATGGTAAATTAAAAGTTAAATTTATTGAAGGTGAGGATTATATACCTTATATAGATGCAGAAAGCTATTACACCTTCATCCCTGAGAAATTAGCTAAGGATTGTAAATATGCCGATAGTGAGGATGAGGTTGATTTTGCTTTTGAAATAAAGGATAAAAAAGCCTCAATTAGAATATTTACTAAGCTTGAACAAGTTGTTTTTGAAAATCAATTAAGCTATATTAATGAGGATGATGATTCTAATTCTTCAATATCATTAAGAGCTAAATTCGGTTATAAATTTGATATGGATAAAAATGAAGATTATGTTATTAATTATAAGGAATATGGATTTAAGACATTTAGAGAAAATGGAAAAACATATTTACCACTTGCCTTCCTTGATCCACTTATTACCGAAACACATGTAACAAGTGTATTTTATAATTATGATAAGCTATTCGTATATAATGATTCTGAGGCACTAACAAATTATAAATATATCGATAATGGTAAAGAAACAACTGTTATGCATGATATGAAGGCGAAGGCAACAGAGGTTATGCCTGAATATTTAAGATTATTCAATAAAAATTATTTATATTTCATATTCGATAATTTTTATGGTTTAAAGGAACAAAAGGGAATAACCAAAATGTCTACATATTTTGAAAGCCTAGATTATTCTAAGATGCTATTAAGTGCTAATGCTGAGAATAGAGGAGATGCGATTGCCCTTATGCTTTCAACACTTGATGATGCTCATACAACACTTCTTACTCCTTCTATTGCTTGGAATGAGGATGGTTATAAAAAACTTCCTCAATCAATGATAAAGGATAGAGGTACACTTGAAAAAATTCTAAAAGATGAAAGAGATAGAGTATATAAATCATTAGGATTAGATTTAAATGGAGTTAGATATTCAAATGATGGAAAAACTGCTGTAATTACCCTTGATGCATTTAATAGTGATGATTTTCCATATGATGGAAACAAAAAGGTTAAAAGCGATGAAGAGCTTGCTAAATCCGATCATTTCTTTAAAATATTAAATAATCTAAAAGAAATAGATAAAAGGGGTGGAGTAGAAAAAGTAATATTAGACATGTCAGTTAATAGCGGTGGTAATTCTGGTGTTATGACAAAGATTATAAGTTTAATAAGTAAAACCAATAACGCCGGTATATCATTCCATGATTCTAATACAAATGTAAATCATACTATGAGTGCATTAATAGATTCAAACAATGATGGCAAATATGATGATAATGATGTTTATGGTAATAAATATAAATTCTTCCTATTAACAAGTCCTGTTGCCTTCTCATGTGGTACAGCAATGCCATTTTTTGTATCACATCAGAATATAGGCTATATCATTGGTCAAACTCAGGGTGGTGGTGAATGTGCATTAAGCCAAACAGTACTTCCAAATGGCCAAATTATAGGTCATTCTTCTTCCATGCATGTGTTTACATACGAGGATGGAAAAATAGTTGGTGATGAGGCAGGTGTTCCAACTGATTTACCATTTAGCTATTTTGATTTTTATGATATTGAAAAGCTAGCTGACAAGATTAGCCAATACGAAAAGCTATTTAAATAATTAAAAGTCAAATAATAAAGTGGCTGCTAAGAGATTCTAATTTCTTAAACAGCCACTTTTTTATCATTTATTCTTTTTAATAAATTTACATTTTCTTTTCAAAATCATTATTGTTTACGTTATTATTATCAAGTTCCTCGTCGTAATCTGAAAACAATGATTCATCATTAAGATCCTCAATAACAATCCTATTACCATCTTTTTTAAGGATTAGATTATCATTTACATTTTCACCAAATGCCTTAGCCTCTATTACATTATCAGCCTTTTTACTTAAGTCGACGCCTTCTGCCTTTAGCTTGCCTTCTACAAGCATGATTTGTTCGTTTTTATTCTTTTTTAAAAATGCATTAATTTCTTTAACATTCTTTACATCATTTTCATGCTTTAACTGCATTTCTTGAGTAACTATTTTTTCCTTCTCGATACGATTTACATATTTTTCTACATCACGAACAAGTAAAATACGATCTAAAGCCTTACCAGTTACATTTTTCTTTAAATTCCACTTATCATCTATAAATCCATCACGAATCTTTTCATTTTTATAGACTGCTACTGCTGCTTTAAGCTCATCAAGCTTATCAAACTTTCCTTTATTTTCATTAGCTAATGGATTTCCTGTTTTAAGCTCAGTGTTGTGGAAATCATTTAGCTTTGCCATAAAGTTTTTATATCTTTTTGAAGCAAACCATTTAGGAGCTGCAGCTTTTGCTTTAGTAACAAAGCCTTGTGTTTGTTCCTTAGCAATTGCACTCCTAAAACCTACCATTAAGGAATATGCTTTTTGAGTTATTAGCTTATTCTCATATTCTTCTGTTGATGGCTCATTTTTGATTCCATCAAGTGTGGCAAAATAGTTCTTTGTTTTACCAGCACAATATGCGATATTAACTGATTTGAAATCATCATCACTCATAATTGTAATGCATGGCTTTTTGTCAGCTGAATCAACATTAACAATACTATTATTTTCACTATATGCTTTACCATTTTTAACAGCTTCCTTAAGCTGTTTTGTTCTTTCCCATGCAGCATCGATTGACTTTTGGCTTAAGCCATAGCCGTGAAGAGTAGATTTTAATTCTCCTTCAGTTAAATTAATAATAGTATCAGCCATATCTTTAGATATAACTCTCATTTCATTAACGCCTGGAAGTCTTTGCTGCTTCTTATTTGCATCCTTAACAACTGTTCCAAAGTTTGAGTCATTATCAATACCAACTATACCCTTTAGATTTTTAGTAACAGGATCAACATCATAAAGCATGTTTCCACCGTGACGGTCAACATTACCACAGATATAATCTAAAACCTGTAAATCAGCTAATTGCTTTTTGACCTGGTAGGTTTCATAATTTTGAGCCTTCATTAGACGCATTTCTTGAACCTCTCATGATTTAAATCATAAGATTCTAACTTCTAATATCGTTATAGA
>CAMOUK010000054.1 GCA_946626535.1 uncultured Caryophanales bacterium | reverse complement strand
CCATGAATGTTGCCTTGAGAGGGCAATGTGTTAACCATTTCACCAACAGGCCAAGGCTATGTGCAACATTTAGTTGCACATATAATGATATCATAAAATTCTATATTTTCAAGTTATAAACTTTGAATAATTGTGTTTATTCTTTCAAATACTTTTTCTTTACCTAATATTTGTTGAACATAATAAATATTTGGAGTATTTTTTCTTCCAGCTAAAGCTAGTCTAATAAAGCCAGCTGCATCGCCAACTTGACCATTAAATTGGTTAGGATCAGCCTTATAAGCCTTTCTATCGCTAGTAAATTTAAATTCAGTAGCTAAATCCTTTAAATTATTGAACCATGCTTCTTCATCTAAATCTAAATTATAATTATTCATATAAGCAGTTAAGAATTGTTTAATAACATTCTTATCTACTTCCTTCATTTCACCCTTTGTCTTCATAACTGTCCAATCTAAAGATGATTTATCTAATTTGCTATAAACATCATCATAGAAGAATGAAATAATTGGATAAATATCAGAATACTTTGCATAATCCTTTCTTGGATTATCCTTTTCTCTTTCAATATTTAAGATAGCTTCAAAGAATTTTTCATTAGATAAAATCTTATTATAGAAATTAACATCATAAGTCTTAGCCCATTCTTTAACTTCTTCCTTTAAGACAGAAGCCTTCTTATAAGCCATTCTTTCCTTAGAAATATTTTGAACCTTCGCAATATCAAATAATGCGCCATCAAGACTCATCTTATCAAATGATAGCTTAAAGTCATAGAAGTCCTTATCTAGATTTTGTTCTCTCCATGCTTCATAATTTGAATTTGCGATTGTAAGTAAATATTCAATAAAGCCATATTTTGGATAGCCTTGTTCTAAGAAGTAAGATACTGCAGCCTCTGGGTCTTTTCTCTTAGAAAGCTTTCTTCTTACACCATCTTCTGTTTTCATAATTACAGGTAGATGAGCATATTTAGGTCTTTCAAAGCCTAATGTATCAAATAGCTCAAGGTGAATTGGTAAGCTTGATAGCCATTCTTCACCACGTGTAACGATAGTTGTTCTCATGAAATGATCATCAACTAAATGAGCAAAATGGTAAGTTGGAAGTCCATCAGACTTCATAATTACGATATCTTGGTCATTTTGAGTTAATTCAAGATCACCTCTAATTTCGTCGTGGAAGGCAATCTTATTATTATGGTCACCCATAGATTTAAATCTAATAATATATGGAACTCCACTATTAATCTTTTCAATAGCTTGATCTACTGGGAAATCTCTATATTTAGCATATTTTCCATAATAGCCTGGAATTTCTTTATTAGCCTCTTGAATCTTTCTTAATTCTTGTAATTCTTCTGGTGTACAGAAGCAAGGATAAGCTCTACCATTTTCAATTAAATATTTGATAACAGTATCATAAATATCCTTTCTTGCTGATTGCTTATATGGACCATAAGAACCTAATTCTTTAGAATCTGAAAAATATCCTTCATCAGGAACGATATCAAATACCTTTAATTGAGAAACTAAATCAGCGCCTGAGCCTTCAATTTCTCTTTTTGTATCTGTATCCTCAAGTCTAATATAAAATACGCCATTTGATTGCTTAGCAAATCTTGATGATACTAAGCAAGTAAATAAGCTACCTGTATGTAAAAAGCCTGTAGGTGATGGTGCAAATCTAGTTACATCACCTGTAATATTTCTCTTTGGATATCTTTTTTCTAAATCTTCTAATGTTTGATTTACATTAGGAAATATTAAATTTGCTAAATCTTTTAAATTAGCCATTTAAAACACCTCAATTCAACGTATCAATTATATAAAATAACAGGCATTTATTCAAGCCTGTCATTATTCATATTAAATCATATAACGATATTGGATTAATTCTACTGTAATTTCAGTTGATTGATCATCATTATATGTCAATATAATCTTATCATGTAAATTTAATGGATTAGTTCTACTATATATAGCTGAATAAATATTTGAAATAGAATTTACATCTAGCTTAATAGCTGCCTTACTTGAATCAGCAAATTCTATTCTAATAGACTTAATAATCTTTTGAACCTCTAGGCTTCCCTTAGATGATGAAGGATTATTAGATAGTCCTTGAACATATGTAACTATAGTTGGTTGGAAGAAATTACCTACAGTTGTTTGAGAAAGGCTAAAGCCTAGCTCCCAATCTCCAGCAACATAGCCTGTTTGCCACTTTTTAGCATCCTTATCATATTTAGCTGTAGCTTTAAAATGATTTAAAACATCAACAACAGTATTAATTGGGATAGCATAGCCTAAGCCCTCATATTCTGTTGCAACCTTCTTAGCATTTACTATACCAACTAAATTACCGTTGACATCAAACATACCTCCACCTGAATTACCACCATTTACTGAGGTATCTGTTTGAATAACATCTTGGTAAATTAAGCCATCTGTTGATATGCTTCTATTTAAATATGAAACAACACCCTTTGATACACTATTAGGTAGTGACGCTGGATTACCAATAATAAATACATCCTGACCCTGAAGTAGCTTTTGTGAATCATAGAATAATGTAGCTGTAGTTAAATTTGAAGCCTCAATTGATAATACTGCGATATCTTCATCTGCATAGCCTCCTACAACAGCTGCCTTATATGATGTTTTTTCATCAGATAAGGTAATAGTTAAATCACTCATATTTTCTATTACATGGAAGCAAGTAACTATATAATATAGATTTAAATTACTATCCTTTGAAAATATAACACCGCTACCACCAGCTGTAGAAACGCCAAGTGAGCTAGTTTGTGATGCTGTAATAGTTACAGTTGAAGGCATTGCCTTTTTAACGCCATTAACAACTACTGATGTTAAAGTACCATCAGCATCAGATGTATTAATAGTCCAATTTGCATCCTCTGTAGCATTTAAAGACTCATCACTGATAACAGCCTCTGATGTGCCTCCGCCTATACCCGCATGAGTGTCACCATTTATCTTATCATTTTTATTATTTGCAGTGCATGAAGCACATAGTAGTACTAAAAATAAAATAGTAAAAATATATTTAAACTTTTTCATCTTCATCAGCTCCGTATGACTATTATACTACAAAAACGACAATAAGGTAAGAAAAAAAGGCTATCTCTAGCCTTATTTCCATAATCCCTTTGGATATTCACCCTTATCTACTAATTCCTTTAAAGAATTAACAACATAGTCTTTATCTTCCTTATAGGTTACACCATACCAAACAGCTGTAGTAGATAAAACATCACATGTAGCTTCCTTTCTTTCAATTAAATCAGAAACTACAGTTGGAATTAAATATTCACATTTTGCTAAATTATTCTTATTAGCTTCCATAAATGGAGGGAAGTTCTCTTCTAGCTTATCCATAATGTCCTTTGTAAATGCGAACATGTTCATAGAAACTAATGTTTCATTAGGGATAACCTTCTTATTATCCTCATCATCAAGTGGTGCAGCAATAAGCTTACCATTTTCCTTTTCAATCTTTGATTCAACTAAGCAAGTTAGCTTATTATCGTTATCGAAATATAAGACACCTCTTTTTACTGAACCATTATCAGTAATAGTGTTAATTGCTTGATAACCAATGTTAGCATATTTAAATTTAGCATTGTCATTTAAGCCCTTTAAATATTTAGCAGCAACCATGAATGCATCTCTACCATAGAAATCATCAGCATTAATAATGATAAATTTATCCTTTACAAAAGGCTTTGCTGCTAAAATAGCTTGAGCTGTACCTAAAGGCTTAACTCTATCAGCAGGTAGAGTATATCCTTCTGGAATTAAATCTAACTTTTGGAAAGCATAATGAGTTTCAATTCTCTTTTCTACTCTTTTTCCAATAGTTGATTTAAAAATTTCATAGTTTTCTTCCTTGATAATAAATACTACTCTATCAAAGCCAGCAAGCTTTGCATCATAAATAGAATAGTCGATGATAAAGTTATCATATTCATCAATTGGTTCAATTTGCTTTAAACCACCGAATCTTGAACCCATTCCGGCAGCTAATATTACTAGATCCATATTATACCTCTTCTTTTTTATACTTAATCTTATTATACACCAAAGCGATTAATTTTGGTAATAGTTCAAATAAAGAAACCATTATTATTAATAATAATCCATAAGCATAAATCTTGTCAAACTCTAAAAGTATCCTACTATCTACAATTTCTTGACCAAAAGATTGTTTTACACCTACTACATAACCAATTGTAACAATAACCTTTAATCCCATACCAATGGCATTGGTATAGGCTTGCTTCAAATAGCCTGATATCATCGGTAAATGGACTCTAAATAAAATATATGGTGTAGTCCTAGAATATAATCTATAAGCATCGAAATATTCCTTTTCAATATTTCTAATACCCTGAAGTGTTGCCTCATAAATAATTGGTATTATACATAATGTTGTTCCTAAAACAGGGACAACATCCTTATTTATAATTAGCCATAAGATTACAATTAATATAATCATAGGTAAGCTTCTAAATAGAATCATAAATGGCTTTAAAATCTTTTCAACTATCTTATTAAAGCCAGCAATTGATCCAAGTGTAATACCAGCTACTGTCGCAATTATAATCGAATATAATAATTGTAATAAGGTATTTCCTAAATAGGCATATGTATGATAATCACCTAGTAGCCTAAAAAAGCATACTAAAACATCCCAAACATTAGGGAAAAGTGTATTATCATTTTTAATAATCCGTAATACCTGAATTATTACTCCAATTAAAATGATACCAGCACAAAAAGCTAAATATTCAGTTACTTTTTTAGAATTGGTAGTAGAATTCTTCAACAGGTAGCGCTCCTCCAAATTGTGATAAATCAATATTTGCTGTAGTTTCAATTTGAGTCTTTGCATCTATTGCCTTCATAAATTTAACGCTGCATAGTGGAATTGCAGATTTAGCAACATTTAAATTTGGTAATAATTTTAAATCAACACAAATTTGAGCAACCTCATCTAAGCTTGAACTACATTTTTCAATTGACTTTGATACTTCTAAAATATATCTATCAACTACATCCTTCTTTTCAGAAATAGCTTTAGGACTTACAAATAAACCAGCTTGAGTGAATCCATCATTGCCAGTTAATTTCTTATATAATGCTTGAACAGAAATAGATGTAATATTAGGCTTTTTTAACTTAGCAGCTGAAATAGCAGGCTCAGCACATAATACAATTGCATTAGCATCTGATGCTAAAAGTGTTTGAGTATCTGCAGCCTCAGCAACATATTCAACGCTTGATGGTGTAATACCCTTTTGAGCTAATACATAATTAGCTAAAGATGCATTAATTGAATTTTGACCAAATAATGTAATTTTATTACCATTTATATCATTTAAGCTAAAGTTTGCCTTTTGTGAAGCAAAATATAAATTACCCCAAGTTACAACAGCAGCAAGCTTATATTCTGATTTACCAAGCTTATAAAGCTTAGCACCAGCATTAATTGGTGCGATAACAAAATCAGAAGTTGCAGTAGCCTTTGCTAGCTCACTTGAAATATTTGTAGCAGCAACAAAGTTATAATTTTCTTCCTTTACCTTTGCTAAAGATGCAACAGCGATTGCTGGAGCTCCCTTAGGTGCAGAAAGTGTTACAGTTTCAATGCTGATATTTTCACTCTTAGTTTTTCCACAAACAGTACATGTAAATACCTTACCATCAGGACCTACTTTACCTTCATCCCATTTATGCTCTTCCTTACCACTTACCTCATCATGTCCACAAGTAGACTTATGCCAATGATATGTATCATCGCTTGTCCAAGCTGTTTCAAAAGTATGAGTGTGAGTATCATCTTTTTTATTACAAGATGCAATAGCTAAAACGCCAAACACGGCAGCTAAAAATAAAAATAACTTTTTAAATTTCATATAAAATAATCTCCTTATTCCCTCTAGGCAAATTAATTATAGTATGTCTAAAAAATCTTTTAAAGCAAAATTTGTCTCGTTTTCCAACAAATCGACATTTTTCGTAATATCGCTTACGTTTAGTGCCTTTTTATACCCTTTAAAACAAAAGAACTAGCAGCCCTAGTTCTTCTA
>CAMOUK010000053.1 GCA_946626535.1 uncultured Caryophanales bacterium | reverse complement strand
TGATTTATATGAATTTTGAAATAATAAGACCAGCATTTAAGGATGCTTGTTATAATATATTAAATTATGGTGCTAAATCTGATGTTAGCTTTAATAACCAAAAAGCTATTCAAAAGGCAATCGATGAATGTAATAAAAATGGTGGAGGAAAGGTAATAATTCCTGATGGCTTTTATCTAACTGGACCAATTGAATTAAAATCAAATGTAAATCTATATTTATCAAATAATGCCTTTGTTAAGTTTACTAAATCTGAAGAAGAATATCCTTTAATTTTTACTGAATATGAAGGTATTAAAAAGATAAGAGCGATATCTCCAATAAGTGCTAAAAATGCTTCTAATTTTGCAATTACAGGGTCTGGTGTTTTAGATGGCTCTGGTGATTTATGGAGAGGCGTTAAAAGATTTAAGTTAACATCAAAGCAATGGGATAGATTGTTAAAAAAAGGTGAATATATTTATAAGACAAAGGAAAGTGAAATTTGGTGTCCTACAAAAACATATTATGATGGCTTATTTAAGGGTGAACCTGATTATAGTCAACCTAACGCATTAGAAATAGCTCAAGAAAATTGGGATATGTATAGACCTGTTTTTGTCTCATTTATTAAATGTGATAGGGTATTAATTGAAGGTGTAACATTACAAAATTCACCTGCATGGAATATACATCCACTATATTGTACAAATTTCACATTGAAGGATGCGAAGGTTAAAAATCCAGCTTATGCTCAAAATGGTGATGGTATCGATATTGAATCATGTAAAAATGTCGAAATTGTGAATACTGAATTTTCAGTTGGTGATGATGGTATTTGTATAAAGTCAGGTAAAAATGCTGAGGCTAGAAAAATAAAAATCCCTACAGAAAATGTTTGGATTCATGGCTGTAAGGTGTTTGATGCTCACGGAGGCTTTGTTGTAGGCTCTGAGATGAGTAGAGGAATTAAAAATGTTTTAGTAGAAGACTGTATGTTTTATGGTACAGATATCGGCGTTAGATTTAAATCTGCAATGGGTCGTGGTGGAGTAGTTGAAGATATCACAATTAAAAATGTTTTAATGAATAAAATCATCGGTGAGGCAATGATATTTACAATGGGCTATGTACTTATAAATATAGAAGATACCAATGAAGGAAAGGTTACAGCGAATTTAGATGATGTTCCTGAATTTAAAAATATCTATATTGAAAATGTAATTTGTAATGAGTCAAAGATTGCTTTAAAAGTTGAAGGCCTTCCTGAAAAGAAAATTCATGATATCTATATTAAGGACTCTAATATTAATGCAGATAAAGATTTCTCATTATCATTATGTGAAAATATTAAAGTTATTAATTCAATAATTAAAGATAAATATTATAAAGAAGAAGTATTTAATAATTAAAAAAAGCCACTCGATTGAGTGGCTTTAGTTGCTTATATAATGATAGAGAACCATTATTAGGCTATTTACTACACGTTAAGTAGTCTGAAAATACTCTTATTAACAATCATGAAGATGATATCTAAAATCCAGATAATGTTCCAACCAAAGAAAATTCTGATTAGAGCAGCAACGATTTTGCCATCTTGAATTCTAGTGATGATACCACAAATCCATGAAGTGATAGGTATGATAGCTAAGATTACACTTACGATGTAATCAAGACCAAAATAATCTTTTTTACTAGCAGCCACTTTAATGTCCTCCTTCTTGAATTGATTTTTAATACTACTTTTATTATAGCACTGAAACGTTTTAAATTAAACATTATTTTTATTAAAAAAATAAAAAAATACGATTTTGCAATCGTATTTTTTAATTATTCAGCTTTAGAATCTTCTTTTTTATCTTCGTTTACTTCAGTGTAATCAGCTTTAACCTCATCCTTATTTTCAGTTGAAGTAGAATCAAAATTTACCTTAGAGTTGATACCGAAGTTTTCGCCGCCAGGTACTAAAACCTTAAGCTTATCTTCAGTGATAATGAAAATAAAATCAACAATTTGTAAAATGAATCCAGTAACTGGAATTAAGAATAAGATAGTTCCGATTAATGCTGCAGTTTCCTTAGTTTCTAAGAATGCGAATAAACGATATAAGAATCCAAAAATCCAACCCCAAAGTGGAAAGAAGATTAAAATTTTTAGAGCCTTAGATTGCTTATCTATCCATCTTGTAAATTCCATAAATAATACCCTCCTTTGTCCTTTTTAAAATTATACTCTTTTTTATTTTCTATATCAATAATCTTTACTTAAATATTACTTGATTTTATTTATCATTTATGATAACATATAAAAGCTGTTTTATGCAGCAAGGCACATTACTCCGCTGGCAACATGGGATTATTTGGCTATGAGTTTTGTTATAAGGAGATAAGAACATGGCAAAAGGTCAAGCATTAATCAACGAAATTACTGCTCAATACTTACAAGAACGTCCTAGCTTCCGTCCAGGAGATTCAGTAAAGGTATTCGTTAAAATCGTTGAAGGTGATACTCATCGTATCCAAGTATTCGAAGGCTTAGTTATCAAGAGACAAGGCTCTGGTATTTCTGAGACTTTCACTGTAAGAAAGATTTCTTACGGAGTTGGTGTTGAACGTACTTTCCCTATTCATACACCATCAATCGACCATATAGAAGTAGTTAGAAAAGGTAAAGTTCGTCGTGCTAAGTTAAATTACATCAGAAGTTTATCTGCAAAGGCTGCTCGTATCAAGGAACGTCGATAATTCAAAAGACCATCAAAATGGTCTTTTTTTCTTTATATTTTTATGTTAAAATTATAGTGTTTTTTTAGGAGGGGATTATGGGCGGTTTCTTTGGTGTTGCATCAAAAAAAGATTGTGTATTTGATTTATTCTTTGGTACAGATTATCATTCACATTTAGGTACTAGACGTGCTGGACTTTGTGTATATGGAGAAAATGGCTTTGATAGAGCTATCCATAATATCGAAAATTCACCATTTAGAACTAAATTTGATGATGAAGTAGCTAAAATGAAGGGAAATATGGGTATTGGTTCAATCTCAGATTTTGAGCCTCAGCCATTACTTGTAAAATCTCATCATGGAACATATGCTATTTCAACTGTAGGTAAGATTAACAATGTGTTGGAATTAGAGGAGGAGTTATTTAATAATGGCCATTCTCATTTCCTTGAGATGAGCGGAGGAGATATTAATCCTACCGAGCTTGTCGCATCACTTATAAATCAAAAGGAAAATTTTATTGATGGTATTAATTATGCCTTAAATAAGATTGATGGTTCCTTAACATTAATTATTTTAAATTCAAAGGGTATTTATATTGGTAGAGATAAATACGGAAGAACTCCAGCTGTAATTGGTAAGAAGGCTGGAAGCTATGCAGTATCATTTGAAGCTTTTGCTTATCATAATTTAGGATATAAAACTGAAAAGGAATTAGGGCCTGGTGAGGTTTGCATTGTAACTCCAGATGGCTATAAGACATTAGTTGAGCCAGGTAAGAAGATGAGAATTTGTACATTCTTATGGGTATATTATGGATATCCATCTTCAAGCTATGAGGGCTTAAGTGTTGAAAAAATGAGATATAATTGCGGTAAATATATCGCAATGAGAGATGATGCAAATCCAGATTGCGTTGCAGGTGTTCCTGATTCAGGTACAGCTCACGCTATTGGCTACTCTAACGAGTCTGGCATTCCATTTTCTAGACCATTTATTAAGTATACTCCAACATGGCCTAGAAGCTTTATGCCAACTATGCAAACAAAAAGAAATCTTATAGCTAAGATGAAATTAATTCCGGTTGAGGATTTAATTAAAGATCAAAAGCTATTATTAATAGATGATTCAATAGTTAGAGGTACTCAAATGAGGGAAACTACTGAATACCTATTTGAATGTGGTGCTAAAGAGGTACATATTAGATCAGCATGTCCTCCACTACTATATGGCTGTAAATATTTAAATTTCTCAAGATCAAATTCTGAGATGGAGCTTATAACAAGAAGGGTTATCGCAAGATTGGAAGATGAGGTTACACCTGAGGTGCTAGCTGAATATGCTGATCCAGATAGTCCTAAATATGCTAAGATGGTTGAAGAAATTGGAAAAGAATTAAATTTCACATCATTAAGATTTAACCGTCTAGATGATTTAAAGAAGGCTTGTGAAATTGATCCTGATAAATTATGTACATATTGCTGGGATGGTAAAGAATAAT
Source organism: uncultured Caryophanales bacterium (assembly GCA_946626535.1). The sequence continues at coordinate 2,244 of CAMOUK010000053.1, read as the reverse complement.
AATAAAGGGATGATGTTTAATGATTCATCTATTAAGAAAATTATTTATAAAAGACTACAATAATATTAATGATACTATCGTAAGGGATAAGCATGGTATTTTAGCTTCATTCTGCGGTATTGTTATAAATATTATATTAGTAGCCTTTAAAATAATAATTGGTGCTTTAACAGGTAATATGGGTATCTTATCTGATAGTGTTAATAATATTGGTGATGCCTCATCATCTATTGTTAGTGTTATTGGATTTAAAATGGCTGGTAAGCCAGCAGATAAAGAACATCCATATGGCCATGAAAGAATTGAATATATCGCAGGCTTAATTGTATCTATAATTATTATATTTATGGGCTTAATAATGGCTTATACATCACTTATGGATATAATTAAAAATGTTAATAATGAATATAGCCTAAACTTATTTATTATTACTATATCAATGCTAGTTGTTGCGATTATATTTAAAATTATTCAAGCATATATTAATTATAAAATTGGTAAAATAATAAATTCATTGACCCTAAAGGCGACAATGGTTGATAGTAGAAATGATATTTTTGCGACAACCTTTGTCCTAATTGGTACAATATTAATTTATATTTTCCAAATTAACAATATAAATATTAATGTATCTATATCAGGTATTCTTGGTGTAGTTGTTTCTATTTATGTTGTTATATCAGGTGTTAAGGTAATGCTTGAGGTTGTTAATCCATTAATTGGAACTAATATTTCAGTTGATGAAATAAAAGAAGTAGAAAACTTAGTTAAAACATCAAAATATGTTATAGCTGTTCATGATACCTTTACGCATTCATATGGTCCTACTAAGACCTATATGACACTTGATGCTGAGGTTGATGCAGCTGATGATATGATAAAAATTCATGATTCAATTGATGAAATAGAATATAAAGTTAAAGAAAAATATAATATTAGATTAACTATTCATATCGACCCAATTGATTTTAAGGATAAAGCTTTAATTACAGCTAAATTAATTGTAGAAAAAGCTATTGCAAAGCTAGATGTTGATGCTAAAATACATGATTTTAGATTCGTGTATAGAAATGGTGCAAAGGTTTTATCGTTTGATATTTTAACAAATTATGATAATAAATTAACAAAAGAAGAATATGAAAATATAATTCGCCAAGATTTGAAAAATAATGGCTTAGATTATGTATTTTTATTCGATATAGATCATGAGTAAATGCTTAGTATAAAATACTAAGCTTTTCTTTTTATGAAAATTATGCTTTCATAATTATTGAAAACGCTATGAAAATATGTTATAATCCAACTAGATTTTGTGCGAGGTGATTTGTTATGCCAAATGTAACTATATATGATGTAGCTGGTCGTGCAGGAGTTTCTCTTGCTACTGTAAGTAGAGTTATGAACAATCCTGAAAAGGTAAATGAGGCTACAAGAGAAAGGGTTTTGGCAGTAATTAAAGAACTTGGCTATCGTCCAAATGCAATCGCAAGAGGACTTGCTAGCCGTAAATCAACTACTGTAGGTGTTGTTACAGCAGATGTTTCAAGAGCTTCAACAGCCCAACTTTTAAGTGGTATTTTTGATATTGCAAAGAAATATGATTATTCAATCAAAATGTTTGCAATGAATGAAAATGAAGACTTAAAGGAAACAATGCGTATAATTGTTGCTGAACAGGTTGATGGTATCTTATTCTTAAATGATGAATTATCAGAAGAGGAAATGGAGCTTGTATTAAATCATATTAAGGATGCTCAAATTCCACTTGTATTATGTAATGTATTTTTCCATGATGATATTCCAACAGTAAGAATTGATTATGAGAAGGCTACATATGAAATCACAAAAGATTTACTTGCTAAGGGTAGAAAAAATATTTATCTAGCTTCAACAGTTAGAAAATATACTATAAACGATCATAAGGAACTTGGTTATGTTCGTGCAATGAAAGAAGCTGGCTTAGAACCAAATATCTTTAGAACTTCAGGAGATGTTGCAGTTAATAAGCTACATTTTAATGAGTTCTTAAAGCAAAAGAAGGTTGATGGTTTAATTGCAGTTAGAGATTCAATTGCTGTAAGCTTTATGAATCAAGCAATTCTTGCAGGCTATAATGTACCAGAAGATATCTCAGTAATTGGTTTACAAAATACTAAATATGCAGTTATTTCAAGACCAAACTTGACATGTGTAGATACTCCGGTGTATGATATAGGAGCTGTTTCAATGAGATTATTAACTAAG
>CAMOUK010000052.1 GCA_946626535.1 uncultured Caryophanales bacterium | reverse complement strand
TAACCCAGATTTCAAATTATGTTATGGTTTATGGTTATATCTAGATAGAGTAGATAGTATTGCAACTAATATCGATGTTAAAGAAAAAGCTTATAAATATTCTAAGATCTTTGATAAAGATATTAACGCATGTATGGCCCTAGCTTTAACATCATTTATTAAGAACCGTGGTATTGATGGTATTTATGCATCTAAAAAGCTTCAACAAATAAAGGCACCAAAGCCTGAAGAAAATAAAGAGCTTGAAATTGAATTAAATTTCGAAGCTGATACAAAGAAGCTTGAAGATTATACAATGAACGAAGCATTATTATCTCAAACAGCTAAATTTTTCGAAGCTTCACTTGAAGGTTTGGAAAGATCTGGTAATAAATATAATGAATCAGTCAGAGTTGTTTATAGACAAATGCTTGATATGCTAGACCAAATTTATCCAACTGCCTTTGGTGTTGCTGATGAAGAATTAGAATCAAAGGATTTATATGAGCAGCTAGAATTTGCTAGACGTAGAATGATGATATTCAAGATTGTACGTCAGGCTAAGCAAATGAACATTGCTCGTATGGGTAAGGAAGAAAAGAGAATTGAAAAGCTTTTAGCTAAGCTTGAGGATAAGATTAAGGTTAAAGAGCAGAAAGATCGTGAGCGTGCTGAGCGTGAGCGTCAAAGAGAAGAAGCTAAGCGTCTTGCTCAAATCGAAAGAGAAAGAAAAGAGACTGCTAGAAAGCGTAAGCTTGAAAAGGATGCTCTTGATAAGCAAAAGGCTATCGAAAAACAAAAGCGTGAAGCCGAAATGAAGGAAAATGAGCTATCACCAGAGATTAAAGCTAGAAATGAAAAGATGGCTCCACTTGCAGAGGCTAAGCGTAACCATATGAAACAATTACGTGAGGATGCTAAGAAGCGTGAGGAAGAAGCATTACAAATGGCTAACCAACAAACTAATGCTGCTCCAATCAGACGTAAGGATGAATATGATGATTTAACTGATGAGGAATTAGCAGAATTAATGGCTGCAAATGACTTACTTGGTGAACAATTCGCTGCTGAAGATGCTAAGAATGAACCTAAGCCTAAGAAAAAGGTTGTTAAGAAGAAAAAGGCTGAAGAGCCTAAGCCTGAATCTAAGCCAGAACCTAAGGTTGATGAAAATAAATCAATTGAGGATATGACTGCTGATGAATTAGAGGCATTAATGAGCCAAAACGGACTTGGATTCAATGATTTAGGTGATGAACCTAAACCAGAAAAGGCATCTAAGCCTACAGTTAAGAAATCTGCCCCTAAGAAGCAGGATGCAAATTCTGATTTACAAGGATTAGATGATGCTGAAGAGCCAAAAGAAAAGAAGCCTTCAATTTCATTAAAGCCTAAGAAGAAAAAGGCAGAACCAAAGGATGAAGATACTACAAATGGTGATAATGGTGCTATAACACCTGAGGCACCAGTAGAGGAAGCTCCAGCTGAAGCACCAGTTGAAGAAACTCCTGCAGAAGAACAAACTACTGAAAATCCTACTGAAGAACCAGTTGAGGCTCCAGTTGAAGATACAACTGAAGCTCCAGTAGAGGAAGCTCCTGTTGAAGAGGCTCCAGTAGAAGAACCTACAGATAATTCATCAGATGATTTAGATAATTTAACTGATGAAGAATTAGATAAATTAATGGCTGAAAATGGTTTAAATGAGGAAGAAGCACCTGCTGAAGCTCCAAAGGTAGAAGAACCTAAGGAAGCACCTAAAAAGCCAAAAATAAGCCTAAAACCAAAGGCTAAGGAAGAACCTAAGGAGGAGGCTCCTAGACCAAAGGTTTCATCTGGAACTGATGAAGATTTAGAAAACCTATCTGATGATGAGCTTGAAGCATTATTCAAAGAAAATGGTTTGGAGTAGTGATTCACCTTGGATGAAAATAAAAAGAAAAAATGGTTATCTACAAAAAATATAATATTATATGTTTTAAGTATGTTAGCCTTAGTATTTTGTATCTATATAGTTTCATCTGTTATTGTCGCAAATGCGCAAAGAAGACCACCTAGAATATTTGGTTTATCAATATCTTATGTACCTACAGAGTCTATGGAACCTGTAATAAATTCAGGTGATTATGTATTATTTAGACAAGCATCATATAATGAAATAAAAGTTAATGATATCATTGTTTATTATAATGAGCCTCAAAATAAATACATAATCCATAGAGTAGTAGCTAAATATGTAGATGGTGTTGTTGAATCAAAAATTGATGGTTATGATTCAATGATTAATTTAGTAGAGACTGAAGAAAAGAATTATTTAGTTACTAAAGGTGACAATAACGGAAACGTAACTGATAAGATTGCGGTGACTAATAAACTTGTTTATGGAAAGTATTTAACGGTAATTGGATTTATGAGTATATTTTCTAAAGGTATTAACCAAAGCTTCATATATTTCATTTTAATCGCTATATTCATTGTAATGATTGTTATGCAAACTATATCAATCATTATTAAGAAAAAAGCTGATGAAGCTAAAAAAGAAAATGAGAATAAAGAATTAGAAAAGCAAAAAATGTTAGAAGAATTAAGACAAGAAATTCTTGAAGAAGAATTAGCTAAGCTTAAAATAAAAGCTGAATCTAACATTGAAAATAAACAAGAAGATACAAAAGATACAACTGAAGAAGAAAAAATAGAAGACACTGAAGAATCTAATAAATAGTTATTCTACTTTGTTTCTATATAAATGTGATGCCACTAGTTTTCTAGTGGCATCCTTTTTTAATGACAATAATTTATAAATGGATAAAATATTATCTATTTTTACTTAAAAATATCAAAATGTATAATATATTATCCATTAAGTTAGTGATATAATTGTTTTGGAGGTATATAGTTATGAGACATGCATCAGAAGTAATGTATAAAATCGGAAAAGTTTTCGCAATTGTTGCGGTTGTATTATGCGCAATATTTATTGTAATAGGTGTAGGCTTTGCAATAGCTGGTTCTATAGGTATTGCATCAACTGAACCAGAGTCTGATTCACCATGGTTTGCACTAAGTATAGGCTCATTAGCTTATTCAGCAGTATTTATTATTACTGGTTCAATATTATTAATATTAAATATTTTAGCATTAATATTCTGTTCAAGATCTAATGCTGAAATTGAAGAAGGTTCATATGAGGTTAAGCCTCGTGTATTATTAATTGTATTTGGCGCATTAACTGATTCACCATTCTTTATTTTAAGTGGAATATTCAGTTTAATCGCAAGAAAACAAGATCCTAGAAAAGAATATAATTAAAAATCACTACATTTATTATTAGAATGTGATATAATAGATTTAGTAAAATGATAAGGGAGGGTAAACAAATGAAAAATGCATCTGAAATCATGTATAAGATTGGAAAAATCATTAATATTATTCTTATTCCACTATGTGCATTAATGCTTGTTATTGGTATTATTGCACTTGGTATTGCAGGTATGGGTGCTGCATCAGGTGAAGGAGAAATAGCTCCTGCAGTTGCTAGCTTAGCAGCTTCATCAGGATTCTTAATTGGTTATGGAATTGTATTATTAGCTATTTCAATCGTTTCATTAATCGTATGTTCAAAGAAGCATGCAAATATCGCTACTGGTAGCAATGAAGTTTCTGATAGAGTATTCTTAATTGTATTTGGCGTTGTTGGCGATAACATTTTCTACATTTTAGCAGGTATCTTCAGCTTAGTAGCTAGAAGCCAAGAAGCTAATACACCAGCTAATAAGGAAGAATAATTCTTAAACATCTAAGCACACTAATGTGTGCTTTTTTGTTTTAAAAAAGCATATTTTATGGTATCATTTAATTAACGGGGGTCGTTTTATGAATTATTTAGCATATAATGAGCTTGCAGGGCAAGTTAGCGGGGAAAAAATTAAAGAAATAATTTCTAAATATGAAGATAAATTTCCTAATATGGAATTAGTAAATGAAGCTAATTGCACATTAGAGGAATTAAATGAAAAATTAAATGATGATGATAATGTATTATTAATTGGAGGAGACGGTACAGTCAATTTCTTTGCTAATACATGGAATAATATAAAAGTTAAAGGAAATTGGTATATTTATTCAGCTGGTACTGGTAATGATTTCTTAACAGATATTGAAGCTAAGGATAATTTTAGTAAGCTAAACGAATATATGGATAATCTACCTAAGGTTAGTGCTAACGGAATAACTAAATATTTCGTCAATAACGTTGGTTTTGGTGTAGATGGAGATGTATGTGTAGTCGCTGAAGAAAAGAAAAAACAAGGCAAAAAAATCGACTATACAAAAATAACAATTGGTCTAATTCTTTTTAAATTCAAAAAGAGATATTGCAAAATAAAAGTAGATGGAAAAGAATACGAATTTAAAAACGCATTTATTGCCGCAACTATGAATGGTAGATATTATGGTGGAGGAATGAAGAGCGCACCAAACCAAGATAGAAAAGGCGATAAGGTTACAGTTGTAGTAATGACTGGTAAATCTAGATTATTAACTTTAATAAAATTCACTAAGATATTTACTGGTGAATATGTTAAATATAAGAAAAATGTTCATCTATTTGAAGGTAAAGAAATAGAAGTATCATTTGATAAGCCATGTGGCTTACAATATGATGGTGAAGTAATTGAAAATGTTACTTCATATAAAGTATCAAAATAATGAGGCTATTATGGAAGAAAATAAATTAACAAGAAAATATTCATATAAAGAATCCATTATAGAATATTCTATTGCCGCAGCTGTATTATTATTCTTTATTATATTAACTATTATTACTGGTTTTTATTGGGGATATTTATTATTATTAATTGTTCCTGTATTCTTTATAATAGATGGATCATTAAATATTAGAAAAGTTAATAATTATAAAAAACAAAATGAAACATTAAAAGAAAACAATATTAATAAATTATAATTAAATAAAATTGTCATTTAACTATGACAATTTTTTGCTTAAATATTACGTTAATTACGGGTGCTTAATATGAAAGACTTTATTTTTCCTAATTTTAATAAATCAAATTTAAATATATCATCTACATTAGCTACATTTTTAGGAGCTAAAAATGATAAGCCAATAATTAAAGAATTAATGGATGAATTAAATAATAATTATAAAAATATTGTTTTTATTTGTTATGACGGATTAGGAATAAATCCAATAAATATAAATCTAGATAAAGATTCAATATTAAGAAAAAACATCAAAATGGAATTAACATCAACATTTCCATCAACCACAACAAATGCGACAAATTCATTATTATCTAATATGTATCCTTTAGAACATGGATGGTTTGGATGGAGCTTATATTTTAAAAATATAAATAAGAATGTAGATATATTTTTAGATAAGAATTCATTAAATGATGAAGATTTAATAATTAAAGATAAGCCTATTAAAATAGAAGATTATTATTTTGATAATGTAAATACTGATTATAATATTAATACGATATTTCCTAAATATGTAAAAGTTAAAAAAGAAAAGAATAATCATGTATATGAAACAATAGAAGATTTTTATAATAATTTAAATATGGTTTTAAATAAAAATGATAAACAATTTGTTTATGCATATTTAGGAGAACCAGATACATCAATGCATAAATATGGTGTAACAAGTAATGAAGCTAAAAATATAATTAATAAAATAAATGATGAATTTGAATCACTATACAAAAAAACAAAAGATACATTATTTATTATTACAGCTGATCATGGTCAAATCGATGTAGAAGGATATGTTGATTTTTATCATGATGATAAATTAATGGATATGCTAAAAATATATCCATATTTAGATGCTAGAGCTGTATCATTTTTAGTTAAGGATGGAAAAAAGGAAGAATTTGTAAAGTATTTCAATAATAAATACAGTGAAGATTTTAAATTATATACATCAAAAGAATTAATAGATAGGGGTGTATTTGGTCCATATGGTAATAAAGGTGATTTATTAGGTGATTTTATTGCAGTTGGTACATATACTAATAAAATCGCATTATTAACCCCTATATCTAATAAATTTAAAGGACATCATACCTCACTTACAGATGAAATGCTTGTACCATTAATAATCATTAAGAATTAATAAGGGATGACTTCATCCCTTTTATTGTTTTTATTATATAAAAAAATATTGACATTAATTTAATTTTTGTTATAATTGTTTATGCAGTTTGATAAAACTGCTTTATCTAATACATGCCCGAATGGCGGAATTGGCAGACGCGCTAGACTTAGAATCTAGTTCCACAAGAGTGCAGGTTCAAGTCCTGTTTCGGGCACCAGCTTAAAACAAGTAGGATTGATACAATATCGTATCAAGCCTTTTTTTCTTTATGAAAACGATTGAAATATAATCAACTTTCTTTGAGCATATATTGAAATTTAATCAATATATTGATATAATGTAATTAATGAGAAAGGTGATTTAATATATGGAAAAATATGATATTGTAAAATTTGTAGATAATGATTTTGAACTTGATGTT
>CAMOUK010000051.1 GCA_946626535.1 uncultured Caryophanales bacterium | reverse complement strand
TTTCCGTCTTTTTCACAAGTTGCAGCCTTTGAATCTACATGACTATAATGTAATACCTTGTTAAAAAGTGGATTAGTACTTTCTAATTCACAGGCTGATAAGACTACAGCTATTAATAACACTAAAAATAAACTAATGTATTTTAATCCTTTTCTCATTTCTTAACGATTATCCTCCATTTTTATACCCTTAAAAAACCTTGAAAAAGGGGTTGACCATTATATTAGACAACACCTTTTTCTTTTTTTATTTAAATGATTCTAATACTTTAATTTGTTCTTCATCCTTAATTAAATTATTAGTTAAATAATAATTAACCATATTCTTGATATTTAATGTTGCTTGATTTGCGAAGATAATTTCGCCATTTTGTTCACAAACAACTACAGCAACATAATCACTATTCATATCTAAATCTAAAACAGCTTCTACTGTAACATCATTTTCATTTTCTTTAACGCTACATGAAACATATTTACCATTTACTAAGGTAGCTAGTGCTTCTGCACTACCTTCCTTATATAATAATTTAATTAATTTTGAAACATTAGTTTTCTTAGTATAAATTACACCATATTTTGCAGACTTAGTATTATATTCTTTTTCAATATGAGAAATAGCTACTGCCTGAACATTAGCATTTTGAATTTCACCCTTTAGTGTTTGATAAGTAACCTTTAAATATGAATTTGTTCTAACTTCACTTAAGTCGATATCAACAGGAAGCTCAACTGGTACTAAATCTACTACCTTACATTCACAAATTTCTAAAGTAGTCTTTTTACCATTATCATATTTTTGAAGATAGCCTTCAACTGTAATAGTTTTACCTACAGCAATCTTACTTGCAAAAGATGTAGCAGTAAAATCACTTGAGCCATCTTTAGCTCTAAATACTGTAATAGCTTCTCCTGTACCATCATTCATATCAAATGTTGCATTACCATATTGAGAATTATAAGCTTCAATATTTCCACTAATAATACCAGTAACGATATATTTATCCTTTGTCTTTTCATTAGCGCTTAAGCTCTTAACGATATTTAAGGCTTCTGAAACACTAATTGCAGTTACAGTTGGTTTTGGATCAACTGGATCTGGATTTACTGGTGTAGGATTATCTGATGCGACATTTATAGTTATACTTCTTAAATCTAAACGAGGATTCTTTCCTTGAATAACTAAAGCAAATCTAGCAGTTTTAGCTGAGCTTAAGCTTAAAGATATTGAATCAGTAAATGTTGTACCATTTGCAGCACTAGCCCAAGTCTTTCCTCCATCATATGATGCAAAAACATTCCATTTTGAAATGTCCTTACCATTTGTCATTTCACCGCCAATATTAAATTTAATACCAATAGCCTTTTCAACATCAAAGTCCATTTCTAATGAACCACCATCACCACTTATACCAAACTTTGCTGGTATAGCAGTTGCGTTCTTAGAATTATAACCAACTCTTACAAAGGCACCATTTGTTCCAACAGTACCATCAGTTGCAAATAATACATTTGACTTAAATGATTTGCCATCAACAGTAAATGTTTTATCTAACTCATAAGAATTTGTTTTGACACTTTCAAATTTAATTGTAATAGCTTCACCTGTTGGTGTTACTGGAGTAACTGGATCAGGGTTTACTGGATCTGGATCTACTGGGTCAACTGGAGTTATAGGACTTACAGTATCTTCTACTGAACCATTAACTATTTCATATTGAACTGAATTATCCTTATTAACATATTTTTGAATTTTTCCTTCAACAGTAACAGTTTTTCCTACCGCAATCTTTTCAGCAAAAGAGTCTGCTGTAAAATTAGCGCCATTATCCTTTGCTCTCCAAACTATGATTGATTCGCCTGCACCATCATTCATATCAAATGTTGCATTACCATATTGAGAATTATATGCCTCAATATTTCCACTAATAACACCTGTAACCTTATAAGTATTAGTTGTTACTTCCTTATCACTTAAAGCTTTAGCAATTTCTAATGCTTTAGCAACAGTAATAGCGCCTTCAATTTCTGTTGGTCCTTCTAATTTCTTTAATGCTGCTAATGCATTTTGTAATGTAGAATAATTAGTTACTAAAGGCTTTTCCTTAAAGTTTAATACACTATAAGCAGTATTTACTCTATTAATTTCTTCTTTATCATCAATTGTAATAGTTTTTGGTAATGAATTAATTAAGCCAATAACATTATTAACCTTATTTTCATCAACTGAAACATTTTGGTTATATTGTGATGGCCAAATTATTGAAGCATATTCTGGATGATCGATAAATGGATTACGATTTCCTTGGAATTTATATGCTGCATCATTACGAACAATTTCCTTTTCGCTAACTGGGTCCATCGCATCCCACTTAGTGTACATATCAATTGAATAAGTTGTTAAATAAGGGAAAGTGCCCTTAAATACCTTATTAGCTTCTCCACTCCAGTTACCTACCTGTGAGCTATAACGAGTTGCCATATAGAAGTATGTTCTTGCAAAATCACCCTTATATTCATCAGGTACCTCAAATACTGTACCTGAATAATATGGTGATGAGCTTGTACCTAGCATACATCCATTTGTTGATTTATATTTTATAGTCTTAGTTTGATCAACTTCTCCATGTAGGTAATTACTTCTCATACCATTTACCTTACCATCTGTAGGGTAAATATGGTGAACGTCACATACCATCGGATTATTTTTACTAAACCAAGATTGAGGAACGGTATGCTCTCTATTGAACATATCTCCTTCCTTTGAATAATTTCCACCATGGTCCTTTTTAACATTATAGTTCGTATTTGAATACATATCCCAAACTATATCTGTTGTACCAGGCTTAATATCTGTTGTTTGATATGCTGTCCATAAAGCATCATATCCTTTAGCTTTATGCCCATTAGATATGATAGATGTTAGAGATTTAATTAATTTTTCTCCACTAGATGTATCAGCATCTGAATAATAAGTTGTAGGTGCTACATATTTAGCATCTAGGCCTCTAGCTACTACGCTAGGGCTAGTTGATGTAATTGCAACTGCAGAAATAGAAAGAGCAGCAATTACTAATAATTTTTTAATAAACTTTCTCATTTTCTTCTATCTCCACTATTTAATATTTATTTCAATAACACATTTATTATTTTCAATTTTCTTAACAGTTAATGTAAAGAATAAATTTTTTCCATCATTTAGCTTAAATGTTTTCCATACATCATTACCAAATGTTTGGCTAGGATTGCTATATAATGAATTAATATCTAAGCTTTCTTCCATATTTGACGAAAAATCTGCTCTTAACATTTCAATTAGAGGATTATCAGTACCTGTATTATCATTTACAAAGCCTGTACCTGCATATGCTTCATCATCATTTTCAATAACATTACCTTCAGCATCATAACAAATTCTAGCATCAACATGTAAAATTCTAATACCTAAGGCTTCACCAGCTATTGGCTGATCCTTTTTATTTAGGCCATCATTTGTATAGAATTCAATTAAAAAGTATTCATCCCAAATACTTTCTAGCTCATGATTTGCAAGCATTAAAAATTCACCTGTAGTTGTATATGGATTTAAGGTTAATTCGATTTTACCTTGACCTGTAACTACTGTTGGGTCAACCCAACCAAGTGATAGCTTATTAAATGATGAATGATCACCAATGTTATAATCCATCATATCAGCACTAAAAAGTCCACGATTTGTAGGGCCAACTTTTTTATCGTAATCATAGTAGTCCTCAAGTCCCATAATATGACCTGTTTCATGGATGTATGTATGCGCATCAACCTTTATACCAGTTTCTGTTCCTTCATACATAAAATCAGTACCTGCAAAGCCATATCTGCTTGACTTTATGCCATCCCACTCATCATCTAGATAAGTCTTATCCTGGTATGCCCACCAGAAGTCAGCATTTTCATAATCTACTTCATAATTATATATTAACCATACGTTATCAATATAGCTGTCTTCATCATTGTCAAATTCAGTGTAATCGTAATTGTCATCAAAGAAGGTTAAAGCTTCCTTTACTAGCATCATTGAACCATCTAAACCATCCTCATCGGTATATGATTCATAATATGCTACATCCTTTGATGGTGTATACCAATCAGTAAATACGCAATCAATATTTAATTGTTCATAGGATGATTTATAATAATAGCTTTCTACACTTTCCCAGCCTGTTTGTTCTTCTGTTCCAGAAAAAGCTACTTTAATATCATTTAAAATTTCATCTGTTTTTTTATCATTATCTAAATTTACAGGAATAACTAACATTTTAGGTGTTCCAACAGATGGAAAAGCATCTTGAGAAAAAGGACCATTAAGCTTCATGTTATCATTAAAATGAACCTTTTTAGCTTCTACAGTAGATGGATCTTCTTCTCCGATAATTTCTGGTGTAACAAAAGATTTATCTACTGGCTGTTCATCAGTTGGACCTTGAGGATCTCCACCATCTCCTGGAGTGTTTGAGTTTGAATTTAGGTTAGAATTGTTATTGCAGGCTACCAAGCTTAATGCAGATAAAAATCCTAACATCAATCCTAATATATTTTTTTTCATTTTTATAATACCCCTTCTTACATGAAAAAATTATATTAGATTTCATTTTTGAAAAGTCGGAATTCTAATTAAGGACTTTAATTAAATATAAAATCTAAAAAATAGATTTAATTAAAACCTGATACTGCTTAATTACTACCCCCTTAAAATGTTTTTGGAAAACGTTTACATTTGTATCTAAAAAAATATGAAAATTTTTAATATCCTATTCAAAGTAAAATAATGGCTCATTTTTTATAAAAAATGAATGACCCCCTTAAATTCCCCTTAAACGTTTGAGGAATCTACCACATTGCATAATAGCACACTATAGAAATAAAGTCAAAGTATTTTAACATTACAAGATGATAAAAAAGGTATCAATTAAGATACCTTGTCATTTTCAAGTTGGCGGAGCGCAGGCGTGCGTATTCTAACCATATTCTTAAATTATAGAAATAAAACATTAAAATTTTAATTCATGATTACTTATTATTGTGAAATAGTAAATAATGAATAAAAATATCCTTTATTATTAATTAAATCATTAAATGTTCCATGTTCTATAATAGAACCATTTTTTAATGTAATGATTTCATCATATTGTTTTAGAAGTCCTTCTTCTAATGAATGGGTAACAACTATACTCATAACTCCATCTAAATTAAATATTGAATTAGATACTTGATATGCTGTTTCTTTATCTAATGCAGCTGTTGCTTCATCCACTAAAAGTATTTGTGTTTTTCTAAGTAAGCATCTAGCAATTGATATTCTTTGCTTTTCTCCTCCTGAAAGTCCACTTCCATTTTCTCCACACATATAATCTAAGCCTTTTTCATCAATTAGGCTTCTTAAGCCTGACATATCTATTGCTTTATCAATATCTTCTTTAGAAAAATCTTGAAACATTGTAATGTTATTTTTAATTGTTGCATTAAAAATAAATACATTTTGTTGAATAATACTTTCTATTTCATATAAGCTATTACTATTTATATCTTTTATTTCAGAATCATCATAAATAATGTTTCCTTTATAATTATCATTTGATGCCATTAATAAATTTAATAAAGTAGATTTACCAGAACCTGATGTTCCTACTATTGCATATTTTTTTCCTAATTCAAATTTACAATTTATATTATGTAATACTTCTTTATCCTCATTATAACCAAATGATAAATTATTTATATTAATACCATTTTTTAATTTATTTAATGTAGAAGGCTTTTCTTCTCTTACATTTTGATCTAATTCATTTGCAATTTTTATAATTAAACCCTTAGCCGCTTTTCTTTCAGCTAAAGCCTTAGGCACATTTTGAATTGGATTTAAAACATAATTTAAAAGCTGAACAAATATAATTGTTGTACCTGCTGTAACACCATATCCATTTATAGCAAGGTATGCACCTATTAAAAATATTCCAAGCTGTACTAAAAGTGATGCTGCTGTACCTGACATTTCCATTAATATTTGCATTTTATATTTTTTGGATTGAGAATTTGCTAATCTTTTAATATTATCTTTAAAATTTTTAATCATTTCAAATTCTACTTTAAATGCTTTTATAACTGAAAAGCCACTTAAGGTATCCTTTATTGCTGCAGTATAATTTTCATTTTGATCTGATACCATTTTTTCAGCTTTTGCCATCTTTCCTCCTATAAATATTGTACATATTATAGGTAGTGTAGTTAATCCTAAGGCAATAAGTGTTAAAAGCGGACTATAAATAAACATCATTGTTAAGGAACCTACAAATACAATAATATTTGCAACTATATCAAATATATTGAATAAGTATCCTTTTTCAATTGTTTGAATATCATTTGTTAATGATGATATATATTTTGAAGAATTTTCACCTACAAAAGCTGATATATTCTTTTTAGTTATTTTTTCAAATATAAATTCTTTATATTGCGAAATACCCTTAGTAATAAATCTTGGCTTAGATGCGTATGATATTAAATAGCTTAATAAGCATCCTACAAATATAACACTTGCTACAATTGAAAGTTCTAATA
>CAMOUK010000050.1 GCA_946626535.1 uncultured Caryophanales bacterium | reverse complement strand
TACTAATTCGTCTATAGGACCTCTCGGGATAAGTTATATATCTTTCCTCGTTTACTCATTTGATTTACCACCTAGAATTACGTTTGTCTTTTGGACTTTGTTATGTGATGTTAACTTATCCATCTAGATAGCCTTAATATCAACTTCTTGTTCATTGAGCCACGATTTCGCTATTGCTTCTTTTCACGCTCCATTACTGGTTTACGCTTTGCAAGTTGCTATCGAGTTGGCGACAACTACCTCTCTTGGGACTTTCACCCTAGACATATAACATGCCCGACATACATGAGAAAAGGGATGATTGCCGTCATCCCTTTTCGTTTTTCCTAATACGTTGTCCCTCAAGACACTTATAGTATAACATATTTTTATGATAATTCAAGATTTATTCAGTGGACTAGTTTTTTTCACGTTATCGTTTGACTAAAATAGTAACACTTTCGAGGTGAGGTCCAAAATTTTTAGAAGTCCCCACTATTTAATAAATCTAAGCATAAATTCTGACGCGCCAATTATTGTAAAACCATATTCGTCTCTATGTTCAGATATATGTGTTTCTAATTCATCAAATGTATAATCATCATTAGGCAAAATGGCGTTTCGCAGCCCCATTCAAACCAATATTTTAATTTGTATTTTCCATTCTAGTCATATCAGCCATTAATTCAACAGGAGGTGAAACAATTATTTTATCCAGATGCATCTCAATTTTTGTATTTGCCCCAATATTCCACGTCCTGTGAACTATAGCATTAGCAACAACACTTTAAAAAGCGTTTTGCTTTTGTTTTTTTATATTTAATTAAAACCATATTTTAATAATTCTTTAATCGTAAAACCTAATTCATCTATATCATATCCATTTTCAATTAATATTTTTTTTACTAATTTTTCATCGAAGCGATCATCAGGACCCCATGACCCTTTCCATATTTCAAAGCATATTTCCTCTAAAAGATTCATGATTTTTTTATTATGTTTCATCCATTTTTTAACTAAAGCTATTTTATTTTCTCTTTCTTTCCTTTCGTCTTTAGTTAATCTTTTAAATTTATAAGCTTTAAAAGCACCTTCAATCGTTTTATATCCATAACCTTGGGCATCATCTAAAACTTCACCAGTTTCAGAATCAACTATGATAAATCTAGGATTATTATTTATAATAACTTTCTCACTCTTTAGCTTTTTTCCTTCCATATTATTTATATTTCTCCTTATAAATCAATTATAATGAATTTAATACAAATAATCAACAAATCTACATTTTATATTAAATGACTTGATAATAGTATCATTAAATTGCCATATTAATATGGTTCATTTTAGAAGGAGACAACAGAATGAAACACTTCTACTCGGAGGGAACAACGGGTAGTTAGGAGGTATTAGGTGGAATACCTAATAATTCTTATTGTGATAATGGTATTAATCATTATTATCAATAAGAATAACTATCGTCGATAGTTAAACCAAAATACCTTTGTTTCCTATAAAATGAGAAAAGGGATGACTGCAATCATCTCATTTCGTCTTTTTTAAATACCTTTGTTGTCCTCAAAACATTTATAGTATACCTTAATTTCAACAAAAAGTATACTATAAAGTATACTATAAAATACATCAATTTATAATTAATTATTTAAGATTTTACTTAAATGTTTGACAGATAAATTGGTCACTTTTTCCGCGGAAACTTATAAAAACTAGTCTTTTCCGCGGCTTTGTTATTTAAATATCTTCTTATGTATATTTCTATTTTTTTATTAAAACCTTTATTTGGTAGAATAATTTCATTTTATTATCGTTTAACTAAAAGAGCAACACTCTCAACGTTCTAATAAGCATTCGTGCATTTTTCTATTAAATACAATTCAAACAAAAATTATACATCTTTTCATTTTTTATGTCTATTTCGTAAGTTTTTTCATTTCTTGTCATTCTTTATATATTTTATCACTTTTAATTAATAATAAATAAAAATGGCTTGTTACCAAAGATAACAAACCATAAATCTTATTCTATACCAATAATATAGCTATATACATCCTGATTACCCTCAACAGGATATACCTCTATATAAGAATTGAATGCTTGTGCTATTGATTCTATTTCACTACATTCCTCTATTCTTACATCAATACCACATAAAACTGTTAATACAGATTTATCCTTAAAATCAGGTATCGCTCTAAAGGCAGCCTTAATTGCACTTATTCTATCCTTAGATGCAGATATTAGATTACCATTATAGATACAAATAAAATCACCCTTTTTAATCTTAATATCATTTATATTTGTATCTCTAATAGAGTATGTAACCTCTAATGTAGAAACATTAGAAATAACCTCATTAAAATCATTTAAAATAGTATCAATATCATCGGAATCAAAATTGATCATTTGACATGCAGAATAGCCTTGAGCAATTGTTTTTGTTTTAACAACATAAACATTAGCCTTATCATAATTTTTTGCTGCCTGCTCCGCAGCCATAATGATATTAGAATTATTAGGGAAAACAAAGATATTATCAGCATTTAGCATATTAAATGCCTTAATGAAGTCTTGAGTTGATGTATTCATAGTTTGACCACCAGATACAACCTCGTCAACTCCCATATCTCTAAATGCCTGAACCAACCCAGCACCATTCGCTACAGCGACTGTTGCGTATTTCTTATGTTCACGGCTAAATACTGTGGCATCCTCTTCCTTTTCCTCAGCATCATCAATATCTAAATTAATAATCTTAATTCTAATTAATTCACCAAATTTTCTAGCCTCACATATTACAGTTCCTGGGTGGAATGTATTAATATGGATATCTAATATAGTATCATTTAGGTTTGATACTAAATTAGTACCAAGACCACCAATAATAGAATTAAAATCCTTTAAATTAAATGATTCAACATTGATTTTAGAATTTTGTAATTGAAGACTAAAATCCATAGAGAAACCATCTATTAATTTAGAATCAACACCAAATTTCTTTTCATCTTTTGATTCATCACTTAATATGATTTCTTCTTCATTTAAATATTTAACGAAGCCCTCAAAAATTAATATTAAGCCAGCACCACCAGAATCTATAACTCCAGCCTTCTTTAATACAGGTAATAGCTCTGGAGTTCTCTTTAATGATTCATAAGCATATTTAATATAGATATTTAAATATTCAGTTAAATTCATTCCATCCTTATAATCATTTAGGGCAGCCTCTCCAGCCTCTCTAACGACAGTTAGAATAGTTCCCTCAGTTGGGTTTTGAACAACCTTATATGCTCTTTTAGTACCAGAAATTAAGCTTTCTGCGAATTGTTTTACAGTTGCCTTTTCAAGCCCGTCTAACCCTTGGGAAATGCCTCTAAAATATTGAGATAGAATTACACCAGAGTTACCTCTAGCATTTAATGTCATGCTTCTAGACATAAGCTTAGAAACATCACCAATTGAATTTGAAGTAGCCTTTAATCCTTCCTCTACTCCACCCTCAATTGTCATTCTCATATTAGTACCAGTATCACCATCAGGTACTGGGAAAACATTTAAAGCATTTATTCTCTCAATATCTGAAAGTAAATTCTTAGATCCCATAGCTACCATATTGGCATAGCTAGTACCATCTAATTCGTATAAAATCATATATTATTCTTCTCCAGCAATAGTTACTTCCTCACCATAGAAATTAACAGTAATAGTATCAGGACCTGTAGTAGCTGAAATGATAGGTCCTAATGTAGAAACATTAATTTGTCCCTTAAATTTTTCCTTAATAGCATCCTTAATATAGATAGCATCCTTCTCACAGTCAGCATGCTCAATAAATAGAATGCCATCCTCCTTATTATCAATTCTTTCAGAAATGATATTAACTAATTCATCTAATGATGGCTTTCTACCCTTAACCTTCTTAAATGAATAATTATTACCATTCTTATCACCTAGGATAATAGGCTTAACACCAATTAGGTTACCAAAGAATGCAGTTGAAGCCTTTACTCTACCAGCCTTCTTTAACCAATCTAGAGTCGCAACAGTAGCCCAAGTTTGGAACTTTAGCTTATTACTATCAATGAAAGATACAACCTCATCAAGGCTCTTACCTTCCTTAGCCATCTTAGCCGCAGTAATAGCAATATAGCCTTCTGCGTAGTTACTTCTTAAAGAATCATAGCATACGATTCTTCTTCCCTTATATTTTTCTAATAGCTCATCAGAGAATGACTTTGCAGTATTAACTGAAGCTGAAAGCTTAGATGAGCAAGCAATATATAAGATATCTAAGCCTTCGCTTAAATACTTTTCAAATTTTTGTTCAAGCTCAGTAATTTTAATCGCACCTGTTACAGAACGATTACCTCTTCTCATAGAATCAAAATATCCCTTTGGAGAAATATCATTCCAATCTAGATCTGCATCATAAGTTTTACCCTCAATAGTAAAAACCATCTTTAAATAATCTAAATCATATTCCTCTCTAAATTTCTTCTCAACATCAGATGTTGAATCTGTAATTACTTGAAATGTTTTCATGATTACCTCCATATTTACTTACGTACTTTAGAAAACCCTATCATTATTATATTATATATAATATAACTTGTAAATCTTTAAAATCATTGAAGAAAACCAAATTAAGTGATAAAATTCATACGGAATGGTGAAAATATGGATGATTTTTTATATGGAATGAAAAAAGGTATCCCTATCGCACTTGGTTATTTAGCAGTATCATTTTCATTTGGAGTAATATGTATAGGTAGTGGTATAACACCACTAATGAGTATTATTATATCCCTTACTAATATTACCTCTGCCGGACAATATGCCGGAATAAAGATGATAGCTAAATATGCTGGATACTTTGAAATAGGACTTACAGTACTATTAATTAATTTAAGATATTCATTAATGTCATTGTCCTTATCCCAAAAGCTAGATGATACAGTACCTACTGGTGCGAGACTTCTATTTGGATATGGCATTACAGATGAAGTATTCGCTGTAGCGATTACCGAAACAAGAAAGCTTACAGCTAAATATATGTTTGGTTTAATATCATTACCAATCATATTTTGGGTAGCAGGTACAGCCTTAGGTGCATATGCATCTAATATAATGCCTGAAAAACTATTAGATGCCTTAGGCATATCATTATATGCAATGTTTATCTCAATAATCATTCCAGATGCTAAAAAGAATTATAGAATCTTGGTAGTCATATTAATCGCAGTTGCATTATCATGTATATTTGAATTTGTACCTTATATAAAGGAAATAGGTATAGGATTTAAAATCATAATATCAACTGTGGTTGCCTCTCTATTTGGTGCTATCTTCTTCCCAATTGTAAATACAGATACACCAGATGATCATAAAGACATTAATATAGAGGAAAAGCAAGATGTATAATTTTATAGCTGTATTAATAATGTCTTTAGTAACATATATACCAAGAGCATTACCTATCGCATTCTTTAGAAAGAAAATAAAAAATCAATTTATCAATTCATTCCTATTCTATGTCCCATATGCAGTACTTGCATGTATGACATTCCCAGGAATATTCTTCTTTACATCAAATATCTATATAGCACTAATAGGAACTATTACAGCTATGGCTTTAGCTTTCTTTAAGCAAAAGCTATTTGTAGTAACCATAGTTTCTGTTTTAGTGGTATTTGGATTAGAATTTATATTCTAATCTTATATAGAAAAAGAAATACAAATATGCTATAATTTAAGCATATAGAGGAAGTTGTAAATATGAGATATATCATTAAATTTAAGTTACAACTAAATATGAATTTTGACTCCATTGCAAGTTAAAAGCAATGGAGTTTTCTTTTTTGAGAAAATTTTGGAGGAAGCAATATGAATAACGAAGAAAAGAAATATAATTTGATAAAATTCGAGGATGGAGACTTTAGTTTAGATGTAAATGTATCACCTGATAATGAAACCGTGTGGTTAACACAGGAACAAATTGCTGAATTATATCAAAAATCAAGATCAACAATAACTGAACATATCAACAATATTTTAAGCAAAGGTGAGCTAATAAGAAGCACTTCCGTCGGAATTGCCGACAGAACTAATCATAGGCCAGCTAAAATATATAATTTAGATATGATAACAGCAATTGGATATCGAATAAAATCAAGTAGAACGACAAAATTTAAAGAGTGGGCTTTAAATGAAATAGAGAAATTCAAAAGCCAAAACAATCAAAAAATGGCTTTATCACAATATATTTTGTTCAATTATGACGAAATAAAACTTAATGTTAATGTTGATCCAGACAAGGATACAGTATGGTTAAATAAGAATCAATTAATAATTCTTTTTGACACAACAAGACAAAATTTAGAATATCATATTAACAATATTTATTCACAAAATGAGCTCGTTGAAGAGGCAACATGCAAAAAAATTTTGCAAGTTCAAATTGAAGATAATAGGGAAGTTACAAGAACAAATAGCTTATATAATTTAGATATGATAATATCATTAGGATTTAGAATTAATTCAAAAAGAGGAATCATATTTAGACAATGGGCTAATAGAATATTAAAGCAATATTTATTAAAAGGATCAGTTATTAATGAAGAAAGATGCTTATCTTGTACTTCAAATATTATTTCATTACAAAATAAAGTTGAAAGCATCGAATCAAAAATAAATAATCTAGCGAATGATGTTCATTCAGAAAACTCTAAAGCATTCTTTGAAGGTGAAATTGTAGAGCCTTATACTTTCATAAGACATATCTTCTTTTTAGCTAAAGAAAACTTAACTATAACTGACTTCTATGCTGATAATTATTTAATATCTATGTTAAAGGATATTAAAGTAAATATAACAATTGTTACTTCTTCTAGTTCTTATCTTAATAAAATTGCTTTACCAAATAATATAAATGTTGTTTATGACAATGATATACATGGAAGATACATATTCATTGATGATAAATATGTATATGCCTTAGATAATTCATTTAATAATATTGGCAAGAAAAGATTTGTAATCATGAAGTTAGAAAACATTACTAAGGAAATGCTATTAAAGAAATAAAATAAAGAGATGAACCAAAATTAATGATTCATCTCTATATACTATATTATTTTATTCTTGAGCAAATACTGTTACTACTTTTGGATTATTTT
Organism: uncultured Caryophanales bacterium; assembly: GCA_946626535.1. The sequence goes on along the minus strand of CAMOUK010000050.1, from coordinate 13 downwards.
TATATATCGCAAG
>CAMOUK010000049.1 GCA_946626535.1 uncultured Caryophanales bacterium | reverse complement strand
TTCTTTTCACATTTAGGACAGCCCATACCTTCAACATTAATAACAAATTTCATTTTCTTATCTCCTTACTTTATATCCTTCTTCTGTTATTTTATTTATTATTTTTTCTAAATTAATTTCATTTTGATATTTAATTACTACATTTTTATTCTTTAATGAAGCCTTCGCATATATAACATTTTCATCTGTCATACATGCATCTTCTACATGCTTAATACATTTATCGCACATCATACCTTTAACTTTTAATGTGATTAAATTATCTTCTTTAACCTTATTATTTTTAAAGAAATTAATAGTTAAAGCATTTAATACAACGCACACTGATGAAATTGACATAGCTATTGCTCCATACATTGGAACCATCTTAAAGCCGTTAATATAATACATAAAGCCTGTAGCTATAATGACACATATAAAATTATAAAAGAATGCCCAGAATAATCCTAATTTAATTGTATTTAGCGTCTTCTTTGATAACTTTATTACATTAGGTATATCAAGTAGATCATCATGTAAAAGTACAACATCTGCCGTATTAATTGCAATATCAGATGCATTACCTAATGATATTGCAATATCTGAATTAGCAAGCGCAATGGCATCATTTACACCATCACCTACAAAGCCAACAAATTCATTATTTTTCTTTAATTCTTTAATAGCATTACCCTTATCGACTGGAAGTACATCAGCTATAACCTCATCTATTCCAACTTCCTTTGCGATACTTTCAGCTACCAATCTATTATCGCCTGTAAGCATAATAGTTTTTATTTTTAATTTATTTAATTCTTCTATGGCCTTTTTAGAATTAGGCTTTACAACATCCTTTAAGGCAACAATACCTAATATATCATTATCCTCTAAAACTAAGATTACCGTCTTACCATCAGCTGATAAATTGTCTATTTTTTCTTTAATTTCTTTATTATCTAGACCTTTTTTAATAACGCCCTTATAATTTCCAACATAATATAATTTATTATTATATTTAGCCTCTAAGCCTTCACCCTCAATAACACTTACATCACCAATATCTAAGCTATTTTCTTTATTTAAATAATTTATTATTGATTTAGCTAAAGGATGAGATGATTTAGCCTCTATTGAATATAAAATATCAGCAAAATCTACATCCTTTAATTTAATATAATCTGTAACGATAGGCTTACCTAATGTTATAGTTCCAGTCTTGTCAAAAACGATAGTTTTTAATTTTGAAGTATTTTCTAATATTTCAGCATTTCTAATTAAAAGTCCATTAGAAGCTCCCTTACCAGTTCCAACCATTACCGCAACAGGTGTTGCTAGACCTAAGGCACAAGGACAAGCTATAACTATTACAGTTATTGCAAAATTAAGTGCTAGCTCAAACGAATTATCATAACCTAAGTTAGTTGCTACGATAATATTTGTTATAAATGTTAATAAAGAAATAATCATAATTAAAGGAACAAATATCGCACTTATCTTATCAGCAAGTTTTGATATTGGAGCCTTTGAGTTAGATGCCTCATCAACAAGCTTTATAATTGTATTAATTGAGCTATCTTCCCCAACCTTAGTAGCCTTTAATTTAATAAAGCCTGATTCAACAATTGTAGATGAATAACAAAAATCACCTATATTTTTATATTTTGGAATTGCCTCACCTGTAATATTAGCCTCATTTATTGAACAATTACCTTCAACAACTACTCCATCAACAGGTACTTGTTCCCCTCTTCTTATAACTAAGATATCATCAATTTTTACTGATTCTATCGCTATTTCTTCTTCCTTGCCATCAATTAAAACCTTAGCCTTTTTAGGAGCCAAATCCATAAGCTCCTCTATAGCCTTTGTTGTCTTTTTCTTTGATAAGCCCTCTAAATATTTACCAACAGATACAAGTACAAGTATCATACCTGCAGATTCAAAATATAGATTCATATGGTATTCTTCTATTAGATGATTACCATAATCATTTCCTAAATAATATCCATAAGAAATAATAAATAATGATATTATTCCATAGATTAGGGATGCTAAAGATCCAATAGAAATTAAAGTATCCATATTGGGACTTTTATGTATCAGCTTTTTAAATCCACTGATAAAATATCTTCTATAGATATAAATAATTGGTAAAACTAAAATAAACTGAATTAAGGCAAAACCCATCTTATTATGATGCATATCTATAAAATCAGGAAGTGGAAAACCCCACATCATATTTCCCATAGATACATACATTAAGATAAGTAATATAACAATTGATATTATTAATTCTTTTAAACTATTATCTTTTTCCTTAATTTTAACTTCCTTTTTTTCACCACTAAAGGCTCTATATCCTTGTTTTTGAAGCTCACTGTTAATATCATTTAAAGAACAAACATTCTCATCATATTCGACATCCATGTTGTTTTTTAAAAGATTAACAGAAACTGATTTTACGCCACTTACATTTTTTGTGGTCTTTTCAACATGTGCCTGGCATGCAGCACATGTCATACCCTCTACATTAAATCTTTCCTTCTTCATTAGAAAAACCTCTTAAATAATTCAGATATTTCATCTACTGATTCATAATTACCATTTTTCATATTTTCTAATATACAAGAATGTAGATGCTCATTAAATATTATAGAAGCTAAACCTTTAATTGCCTTATCAGATGCAGAAAGTTGAATCAGTACATCCTCACAATATCTATCCTCTTCTATCATATTTTTAATTCCATTTAATTGTCCAATTATTCTATTAATTCTAGAAACTAATTTTTTCTTTTCTTCTTCACTTCTAGGATTTATTTTTTTCTTACAACAACAATCATTCATAATTATCACCGTCTATATTATATACCTATAGGGGGTATATTTCAAGTCTAAATAAAAAATGCCCGAAGGCATTATTATTTTTCAATAGAATCTGTTTTTTCTCTTTCCTTTATTTCTTCATCATGTTCTTGATTTTCTAAAGTGTTTTTAATATCTGCTGCCTCATCAGAAAAATTTAAGCCTCTAACAGAAATATAATAGAAATCTAATACTACAACTATAGCTGTAATTATAGCAAGTAAGCAGCCTACTACATTACCCCAGCCTAGATCAAAGGCCTTTCTATCTACATTTACAGCAAATACGGCAAGAAGTCTAGCAAGTGGGAATAATATTGCAGATAAAACTAGTGAGCATAGCATAACAATTTTAGTTACCTTATTATCTAGCTTAGGTATTGCAAGTCTAATAAAGCCAATAACTAAAGCAACAACAATTAAAAAGTAGCATAAGAAATTCATAAAGCTAAATTTAAACATTTGGGTAATCATACCACCATTAGACCCACCACCAAAGGCTACATATAAGCCTTCATATTTTTCTTTTCCTAAAACTACTGCAGGTAAAAATATTGTAAGTAGTGTTAAAAGAGCTAAAGCAATTTCAACTATAATAGTTGTTATTACAATTTTCTCTTCTTTTCTTGACATTTCTTCAAATTCTTTATCTTCCATTTAAATCTTCCTCGAATTTCTTTATATTCTTCCAAGCACTCTTAGCTTCTTTAAAGGCATCAGTTTTAGTATAAAAATCATGCCACATACCTTCATATATTATAACATTTATTTTTTTATTTTTCTCCTCAAATGTTAAAGTATCTGAAAGTAGCATTTCATTTTTACCACAGATAACTATTACTTCTCCTAAATCAGTTAGCTTATCATACATAGGAGATGCATAAATTGATTCTAAATACTCATCATCAGCATATCTATTAGGTAATATATCCTGCTTAAAGAAACAGCCAAATGTTACATCTACAAGTCTATTTTGCAAATAAGTAATACCTGTACATTTTAAATCAAGCCAAGGTGATGCGATAGCTGAAAATTTAGGTAATGGTAGTTCCTTTTCCCTCAAATGAATAAGTAAGGCAACTGCTAAACCTCCACCAGCTGAATGACCAGCTACTATGATGTTTTTTGGATCATATAATGTTAATAAATAATCATATGCCTCACAAACATCTTCTATAGCTGCTGGAAACTTTTCATCCACTCTATAATCAACAAGAAGTACATCAGCACCTAAATATTTATTATATAAATAAGCGCCTTGGAAATTAGTATCATTCATAGGAAGAACATATCCTCCACCATGAATTTGTAATACTACCTTCTTATTTTCTTCAGCAGTTGATTTTAAGAAATAGCCCTTGCATTTTTTAAAATCGATAACATCTACCTTAAAGCCTTCCTTAACCACCTTATCATTAAATTCAAATGGTTTATACTTATAATTCATTAAAGCCTTTAAAATAGGATTTTCCTTATGCTTTAAATTAGTATTAAAAAGCTTTTTATTTATTCTTTTTCCCTTAAATGAAACATGCTTAGTGTATGTAATCATAAATCACCTATAAATTAGCTGCAAGATTTTTAATTTGTTCTAAATTATCTTTATTGACACTTGATAAGATTTTAACTACTGGCTCAACAAATGTCATATTCTTTTGACTAGCAAGCTTATCCTTAATAACCTTAGCTGCCATAGGAGCCCAAGTACCATTTTCGATAAAGCCTACTATCTTATTTTGATAATTCCTTTCAACTAAAGCTTCAATAAAATTATTCATTACTGGGAATATAGTTCCATTATATGTAATAGATGCAAATACGATTCTATTATATCTAAATGCATCCTCTATAGATTCATGGAAATCCTCTCTTGCTAAATCAGCAATAGCAACCTTCATACCCTTCTTTTCTAATTCAGCAGCAAGTAATTCTGCAGCCTTCTTAGTATTTCCATAGGCAGATGCATAAGCTATGAAGCAGCCATCAGTTTCACTTTCATATTTACTCCAAGTATCATATGTATTTATATAATAGCTAATATCATCTTTTAATACTGGTCCATGTAATGAACAGATAATTTTAACATCTACTCCTGCAAGCTTCTTTAAAATACCTTGAACCTGTGCACCATATTTTCCTACGATACCAAAATAATAACGTCTTGCCTCACAAGCCCAGCCCTCTGGATCATCATAGTCTAGGGCGCCAAACTTACCGAAGGCATCAGCACTAAATAATACCTTATCTAATGAATCATAAGCAAATAGTACCTCTGGCCAATGAACCATAGGAGCTGCATAAAATGTTAGCTTATGATTTCCTAAATCTAAGACATCTCCATCTTTTAATTCTAGCTTATTTTCTATATCAACACCAAAGAATTGATTCATCATCTTAAATGATTTAGCATTTGATGCTACTATAGCATCTGGATATGCCTTTACAAATTCTAAAATATTTGCTGAATGATCTGGCTCCATATGTAAAACAACTAGATAATTAGGCTTCTTATCACCTAAAGCTTTTTTAATATTATCTAGCCATTTTTCACCAAAATTAGCATCAACAGAATCCATTACACAAATTTTTTCATCTAAAATAACATAAGAGTTATAAGACATTCCATTTGGAACATCAAATTGTCCCTCAAATAAATCAATATTATGGTCATCTACACCAACATATAGTATATCTTTTGTAATCATTTTTAACACCTACCCTTAAAAAATATTATATCATATTAAACGCACAAATGATATAATATAAATATGAAAGAATTTTTAAGGTTGATAAGGCCAATAATTAAAAAAGAAAACTTCATAAAACAAAAAAACTTTATACATCATGGTAATATAAATGTCTATCAGCATGTAATAAAGGTTGCCTATATAAGCTATAAAAAAGCATTAAAATCAAAAAAGAAATTAGATATAAATTCTATAGTAATTGGAGCACTACTTCACGATTATTATTTATATGATTGGCACATTAAAGAAAAGTGGCATAGACTCCATGGCTTAAAGCATCCAAAAATAGCTTATAAAAACGCATTAAAAGATTATCCAGAATATATGAATAAAAAGATAAAGGATATCATTTTACATCATATGTTTCCACTAACTATTATTCCACCTTTATCTAAGGAAGCTAGAATAGTAAGTAATTCAGATAAGAAAGCAACTTATACAGATTATAAAAAGAAAAAGACTATTGCTCATCAATAGTCTTTTCTTCTTTTTCTTCTGTATTAATTTTATTACCCATTTTATCAAATTTACCTTTTTTGATATTAACAAATAAATAGATTGCAACACCAATATTGATAAAAAATGAAGCACCGTTAGCAATAGCTGATGTATATACCTTAATATCAATAAATAGCATCATCCATAATATATTATTTAAGGCAGATATAATCTTAAAGCCTACAATTGATTTATTATTATAAAAAATATCAATAGTAAATAATACATTACCTGTAACAGCTAAATATGAAAATACGTTAGCTTTTGTCGCAATACTTATTCCATAGCCTATTCCTGCAATAGCGGCAATAATTAGTATTTTAACTACCTTATTTGCTTTTTTAGTTACGATTAGTATATCTCTTAACAAACACAATAATTCTTGAGATAAAGCACTCCAAGAACCAGCGAAGGCATCACTTGCCGCTAAAAATAAATGTCCTCCAGCTTGCACTGTTAAAACAAGCTTTTTATTTTTAAAGGCTGATGTGACAAAGATTAAGATCATACCAATCGCGCCAAGAACGTTGGCAACAATTATAAATGGATTATCCATAGTCTTAGTCCTTTAACATTTCAAAATCAATTTCTTCTTTTTCTTTTAAACTTAGGAAACATTCATTAATTGGATCTTTAGTATTTTGAATTGCCTCTACAAAGACTTTAGCAATTCTAACAGCTCCATCATACATTAGATGAGAATGATCATCTTTTCCTTCTGGATAAGCTTCATAAATATTTGGTCCAAATATCATATAGAACTTAGAAGACTTTTCTTCACCTAATTCATTATATAAATCAATAGTTAGCTTATTCATATCGATACATGTATAATTATTCTCTTTAGCAAATTTTAGCATTGCAAGAGGATAATCACCATGGCTATTCACACAGACACCATTTTCAAATTTATGTCTAGTAATAGATGTTGCAAAAACTGTATGAACTCCAAGCTTTTTTGCTTCTTCAGCAAAAAACTTTAAATTCTCTACATATTCAACATATGGTCTTGTATATCTATTAGGATCATTTATCTTTTCATCATTGTGACCAAATTCTACAATTAGATAATCACCCTTTTTCATTCTAGATAAAACAAAATCAAATCTTTTCTCTTTTATAAAGCTCTTTGTTGATCTACCATTTTCAGCATAATCTTCAATAACTACACCTGGCTTTGTAAATAAATATAATTGTTGTCCCCAACCATTTTGAGGATAACTATATATATTATTATTTTTCATGGTAGAATCACCAATCATAAATATCTTCATAATTAATCTCCTTAGAAAATAA
>CAMOUK010000048.1 GCA_946626535.1 uncultured Caryophanales bacterium | reverse complement strand
CGTTTTATTGTTTGTTTTTCGTTTAAGTTATATATAGTTTTCAAAGACCAAATTTCTTATGCAACTTCATCAGCGCACGAGAAATATTCTACTACAAACCAAATATTAAGTCAACAATTTTTTTTACTTTTTTTATAAAAAATCGCCTCCAAAAAATGAAAGCGATTTTTCTGTAATTTATCTAATATTTTTAAGATTTCTTAACTTTAATTTCACTTGAAATAATTGCTCTATTTGGACACACAATTACACATAGATGACAACCAACACATTTTTTTGCATCAAGTGTTGGAACTCTATTTTCAAATTTTATTGCTTGATGTCCTCCATCTTGGCAAGAAATATAGCATCTTCCACAATGTAAACAGTTCTCTTTTATGAATTTTGGATAGATTACATAATCTCTTTCCATCTGCTCTACATCTACTAAATTAGAAATATTTAATCCTTCTAATTCTTTTAAGCTCTTATGTCCGTTAGCTGCAATAAAATATTCTAAGCCTTCTTTTAAGTCTTCTATAATTCTATAGCCAAATTCCATAACAGCAGTTGTTATTTGAATTGAACGAGCTCCTAAGGACATAAATACTAATGCATCCTCAAAAGTATATATACCACCCATTGCTGATATATGCATATCCTTTAATTCCTTATTTTGAGCAAGCTCAGCTATAAATCTTAAAGCAATAGGCTTAACTGCAGGGCCTGATAAACCACCAACAGCAAATTTATCTATCTTTTTAGATGTATATACCTTTTCCATAATATTTAAATCAGTGATAGATTTTATTGTATTTATGGCTGCGATACCTTTTGCACCACCACGCTTTGCTGCTAAAGCTGATGGTGACATAGTCATAACATTTGGAGTCAATTTAGCTAAAACAGGAATTTTAACAACATCTACTACTGCCCTTGTATATTTTTCTACAAGCTCAGGTATTTGACCTACATCGCTACCTGTACCATCTTCAGTCATATTAGGACATGAGAAATTCAACTCCAACGCATCTGCTCCAGCTTTTTCAGATTCTTTAGCTAAATAAGCCCATTCCTCTTCATTTCTTCCCATAATGGATACTAATAAAAACTTTTTAGGAAATTCTTTTTTCAATCTTTTAAATATTTCTAAATTTTCAATTACCGAATGGTCACTTAATTGCTCAATATTCTTAAAAGCTTGAATTGAACCATCTAAACCCTTTACAGCCGAAAATCTTGGTGATGCTTCTACAATATCCATCATACATATTGTCTTAAATGCTACACCAGCCCAGCCAGCCTCAAAAGCTCTTTTACACATATCATATGTTGATGCTACAACTGATGATGAAAGTAAAAATGGATTTTCAATTTCTATACCACAAATATCAGTTCTAATATCTGCTTTTTCATAACTCATCTTAAACCTATCTTTTGCAAGATAGCATGAGCTCATAATTCTTTTTAAATTTAGCTCATCTCCCATTACACAAGCTTTTTGGCAAGGACCACTACAATTTAGACAAGACTCATTTGAATTGCTTAATGCTCCCTTATAATTAGCAAAACGTATTGATCTTAAAATCTTTGCAGGATCAACTCCAGCCTCACAAGCATTTGTGCAGGGTGCATCGTGACACATTAAGCATTTAATAATCTCTCTTGATGATACAAAATTTTGCATAAAACTCGACTTCCTTTCTTATTCACTTAAAAATTGTTCTACTATCTTAAATAATTTTTCATCTTTTTGATATGAAAAATCATTACAGCATATATTAACTACCTTACCAGGATATTTAACCTTTCTTAAGCCATTAAGCATTTTAGTAAAATCATCTAGATTACTAAAATCCTCTGACTTATGAACATAGTGTCTATTTTCATTTAATCTTTTTAAAAATCTTTGATGCAATATTTCATCATCTGCATCAAAGACAAATGATAAAACATCAATATCATTTAAAGAAAAATATTTAGTCAATTCCTCCATTTCATAATCCTTAAAATTTGATTCGAAGCCAACTATATTTTTTTCTTTATATAATATATATTTAATAAGTTGAAATGATGCCACAGATAATTTCTTGTTTTCTTCTCTATTTTTAGCAAAAAAATTATCTCCTAATATTTCTTTTAAATTATCCTTGTTGATAATTAAAATATTATATTTGTCACCAACCATATTAGAAAATGTTGATTTGCCGGCTGCAAGACAGCCTCCAAATAATATTACCTTTTTCATAACGCATCCTCTTAAAAATATTATATCATAAATTAAATTTTAAAAAAACTACAATTATTTTAGAATTTTTAACACCAAATAAACTTTTTTAGGTAATTATATTTTGCAAAAACGATATTTTTTAAAATTTATTTCAAATTATTCTTTATTTTATAAAATATTTATGCTAAAATATGCTCGTATTGCAAAAATAAGAGAGGATGAGATTATGAAAACAGAATACGCAAAAAAAGTATATGCAGAACTTTGTGAGAAAAACAAAGGTGAAAAAGAATTTTTACAAGCAGCTCAAGAAATAGTTGAATCTATCGAAGACTACATTGCAAAAAATCCAAAATTAGAACAACAAAAAATTCTAGAAAGATTCTTAGAACCTGAAAGATTTGTACAATTCAAGGTTGTATGGGTCGATGATAAGGGCGAATTCCAAGTTAATAGAGGCTTTAGAGTTCAATACAATAGTGCAATTGGACCTTATAAGGGCGGTTTAAGATTACACCCATCAGTAAATGCTTCTATCATTAAATTCTTAGGTCTTGAACAAGTATTAAAAAATTCACTTACTACTTTACCTATGGGTGGAGGAAAAGGTGGATCAGATTTCGATCCAAAAGGAAAGAGTGATAATGAGGTTATGAGATTCTGTCAATCTTTCATGACTGAATTATATCGTCACATTGGTCCTAACACAGATGTACCTGCTGGTGACATTGGTGTTGGTGGAAGAGAAATTGGTTATCTATTTGGTCAATATAAGAGAATTAGAGATGAATTTAGTGGTGTATTAACTGGTAAGGGCTTAACTTATGGTGGTTCTTTAGCTAGAACTGAAGCTACTGGCTATGGTCTATGCTACTACGCTAATGAAGCATTAAAGACTTTAAAGAATACTTCATTTGAAGGAAAGACAGTTGTTATTTCTGGCTCTGGTAACGTTGCAATCTACGCATGTCAAAAGGCTACTTCTTTAGGTGCTAAGGTTGTTGCTTTATCAGATTCAAATGGTTACATCTATGATAAGGATGGTATCACTCCTGAAAAACTAGCTATCGTTAAACAAATTAAGGAAGTTGAACGTGGTAGAATTAAGGAATATGCTAATCGAGTTAAAGGTGTAGAATACCACGATGGCTCTAGAGGTATTTGGTCAGTTAAATGTGACATTGCAATGCCTTGTGCTACTCAAAATGAATTAAATCTTGAAGAGGCTAAAACACTTGTTGCAAACGGCTGTATCGCAGTTTGTGAAGGTGCAAATATGCCTACTGAATTAGATGCTGCAAAATACTTAATTGCTCAAAAGGTTATCTTCACTCCAGCTAAAGCATCAAATGCTGGTGGTGTTGCTACTTCTGGTCTTGAAATGAGTCAAAACTCTGAAAGATTATCATGGAGCTTCGAAGAGGTTGATGAAAAGCTTCATAGTATCATGGTTAACATCTTCAATGCATCTTATAAAGAAGCTGTTGCTTCAGGTAATCCATTCGATCTACTTACTGGTGCTAACGTAGCTGGATTCAAGAAAGTTGCTGAGGCAATGATTGCTCAAGCTATCTAAGCTATTTATATTTGAAAGAAAGTATTAAAAAAAGAAAAGGTTAAAAAGGTAAAAAGGTAAAAAGGAAAGATTTATAGAAGTCTTTCCTTTTTATTTATTATTTTATTTCCTTCAACGATGAGACCAATTTTGGTAAATCTTCTTTCACCGTATCATATATTATATTAAGTTTTACAGAACCTTAATCATGGACAATACGATTACGTAAGCCACTTATTTTTACCCATGGAATAGTTGGATACATTTTGTAAATTGAATCTGGCAATTTTTTTACATTTTCAGATATTTGAATGAATTTAAAACTTATTGCGCTACTCAAAACTTCATCTTCATCAAATTCATCAGGTGCCTTCTTTTCTAATTTAGTGATACAAAATTCAATATCTTTAATTATTTTATCTACATAATACTTCGGTATTTTAGTATTATCCATATATTCTTATTCCATCCTTCATAATCTCGCGTAATAGTTCTTCATTATTATCCAATTGCTCCAATTTTAATAAATCTATTCTCTTATGCAATTTTTGTCTCAATTCTTCTACCAATCCAAAAAAATCTAATCCAGTAACATCAGAATCAATCAATAAATCAACATCACTAGATGGGGTAGCCTTATTCTTAGCATAAGAGCCAAATAGATAACAAAAATTAATTTTATACTTGGAAAAAATATTATTTACTTCTTTTTTAATAGTGTCAATGCTTAATATCCCGTTTTCTTCATCGATGACATTTGATTCTTTTAATTTGTAAACATAGTATTCTAACTTATCATCTAAATCATCTAATGCTTCATATTTTTGATAAGTTCTTCTAGAAATATTCAAAATATTTGCGGCATCCACTTGAGTTATATTCAGCAATTGTCTAACTTTTCGTAGTTCATTCATAGATATCACCCAATTATATTTTAATAGAGTTTGCGCTTTTTGTCAATTGCTAATGCGCAAATTTTGCGCTTTTACAATTTTATCAAGGCGCAATTTTTACGCTTTTTATGTTTTATAAATGCGCAAAAATAAAAAGGAAGATATTCTTATCTTCCTTTCAAATTTATTACTTTAATAATTCAGCTAATTCATCAACTAGCTCATCAACTCTATTAATTAAAGCTAAATAAGCATCCTTCTTAGTTAAGTCTACGCCAGCATTCTTAACTAGATTTACTGGATAGTCACTTCCACCGCTCTTAATTAAATTAATGTATTTATCAAATGCTTCCTTATCTCCTGCCTTAATCTTAGAATAAATAGCTAAGCTTGCAGCATTTGATGTTGCATATTGATATACATAAAATGGAGTATGGAATAGATGTGGAATATATGCCCATACATATTTCTTTAATGGTTCTCTATCTAAATTGATACCATAGTACTTCTTATATAAATCTGCCATTATATTAGATAATGCTGTATCAGTAATAGGTTCACCATTTTCCTTCATCTTATGAGTTTGTAATTCATAATCAGCAAATAATGTTTGTCTATAGAATGTTGCGATTAAAGAATCGATAGAATGTTGTAATAATGTAATCTTTTCATTCTTATCCTTAATATTCTTTAACATATAGTCAAGTAATACTTGTTCATTTAAAGTTGAAGCAATTTCAGCAACGAAGATAGTATAATCTGCTGTTTCTACTGGTTGAGCTTCATTTGAATACATTGTATGAATAGAGTGTCCACCCTCATGAGCAATTGTAAATACATCATCTAATTTACCATTGTGGTTTAATAAGATGAATGGTCCATTATCATATGTACCAGTTGAATAAGCACCAGTTCTCTTACCTTCACCAGGATATACTGATACTCTACCATCCTCTAATACTGTTTGACACTTCTTATAGAAGTCTTCACCCATTGACTTATCAGCTTCTAATACTAGCTTTTTACCTTCTTCATATGAATATTCCTTATTACTTTTTACAAATTCAACGAATCTATCATATGTATGGTAGCTCTTTAAGCCTAGCTTTTCTTTTCTTAGCTTAATATATTTCTTTAATGGTTGAGTATTAGCTCTTGCAGTCTTAACTAAAGCCTCATATACACATTTATCAATATCATTTCTAAATAAATGCATATCAATCATAGATTTATAGCCTCTAGAATTAGCTCTAGCTAAATCAGCAGTTAAAATACCATCATAAACACCTGCAAGTGTTGCTTTCTTATCCTCAAAGCCCTTATAATATGCTTCAAAGATTTTCTTTCTATCCTTTTGATTTTCAGCCTTAGATAGATAATAAGTATAATTTGAGCCATTAATTTCTAATGTTTCACCAGTTGAAATTTTAACCTTAACAGATTTAGAATCAACAACACAAACCTTATCATATAAATCATTAAACTTAGAGAATGCCTCATCAGCATTTGCTAAAATAGCCTCACTCTTTTCATCAAGAACATATTTATGTAATCTATATAGATTCTTGATAGAGAAAGCTGAAGCCTTTAACTCTTCATCCTTTGAACAGAAATCTAATAATTTATCCTCACCAACAGTTAAAAGCTCTGGTTCAACCCAAGCCATTCCCTGAATAGCCTTAGCGTAAGTCATATAAGCCTTTTGATATTTATTTAGATTTGCTTCATCTCTTTGATCTAAATCATGGCTCATAGATGCATATGTATATGCTTTAGATAATACTAAATTAAATTCTTTATTTAATAATACATATTTTTTAAATGATTCAAATTCATTTAATTTTGTTTTTAATAAATTTACTTCTTCAACGATTTTAGCAATTCTTGCTAAATCATTATTGAATAATTCATCATTTTCATAAATTTTTGTTAAATCCCAATTATTCATATTTTCTTACCCTCCAAAACAATAATTATTATAAAATAAAAGTATTAAATATTCAATTTATTAATAAATTCTAGTATAATAAATTAGGTGATTTTGATGAATATTATAGGTGTTATAGTCGAATATAACCCATTGCATAATGGGCATATTTATCATATTAATAAAATTAAAGAAATATATAAGCCAGATTTAATAATTGCTGTTATGTCATCCTCTATTTCATCTAGAGGCGATTTATCTATCTTCGATAAATTCGAAAAGACTAATTATGCTTTAGAAGCTGGGATAGATTTAGTAGTTGAACTCCCATTTGTTTTAGCATGCCAACGCTCTGATATATTTGCTTATAATGCTGTTTCAATATTAAATCTATTAAATGTTAATAAAATTATTATTGGTAGTGAAACAGATGATATTAAATTATATGAAAAAGCATATAATGAATATAAAAATAATGATACTAGAATAAAAGAATATCTAGAAAAAGGCTATTCTTATAAGGAAGCCTATTCTAAAATATTAGATTTAGAGCCTAATGATATGCTAGGCTATTCATATTATAAGGCTATAAAGGATAATAATTATAATATTGAATTAAATACGATTAAAAGATTTAATTCAAGCCATAATGAAATAATACCTAACAATTTAGAATTTACTTCTTCTAGATCTATTAGAGCTAATTTAGATTTAATCAATAAATATTGTCCTAACTATATTAATAAGGATAATGTATTAGATGAAAATAAATTATTTAATTATTTAAAATATAAAATATTAGAATCAGATATTTTAGATTTAAAAAATCTATATTTTGTAGATGAGGGAATAGAAAATAAATTAAAAGATATTATTAATTATAGTGACCTAGATGCATTTATAGATTACCTATCTACAAAAAGATATACAAAAACTAGAATTAAAAGAATGTTAATGTATATTTTATTTAATATTAAGAAATCTGATATCAATAATTTAGATATAAACTTTGTAAGAATATTAGGATATGATAGTTTAGGTAAAGCTTATTTAAATAAAATGAAAAAGAATATCAATATATATTCTAATATTAAGGAAGGATTAAATAATATATTAGATATTGAAATGAAAGCATCTAAAATATTAGATGCAATCTATAATATTGACTTATTAAAAAATGAACAATCTAAACCAATTATAAAAGG
>CAMOUK010000047.1 GCA_946626535.1 uncultured Caryophanales bacterium | reverse complement strand
ATAAGATGGCAAAAAATGTAAAAATAATTGAGGTAAAGGAGGTAAGCAGTCATTATGAGTAATTATAAAATGTTAGATAATAAAATTGCTTTTCATCCAGGATATTATATAGAAGAATATATAGAAACATTAGGATTAACACAAGAAGATTTTGCAAAAAGGCTTGGCACTACTCCTAAAAATATAAGTTTGTTAATTCGTGGCGAACAATCATTATCTGTTGATATAGCTTCAAAGCTTTCTCGAATGATAGGAACAAGTGTGAAGTATTGGTTGAATATTCAAAGTGAATATGATTCTCTAATAGAAGAATATAAAAATCAAGAAGAAGTTAAATCTGAATTAGAAGTTTTAAAATATTTGGATTACAACTATTTTGTAAAGTACTATGATTTGCCAGAACATCCTCGACAAAAACAAAATCAAGTAATTGAATTAAGGAAATTTTTGAACGTTTCTTCGTTAACTGTATTTAAAAATAAAGATATGTATGTGAGATTTAGAAAAAGTAATGAAGAAAATGAAAGCAATATGGTAAAGGCAAATATAATGGTGCAAATAGCTACTAATATTGCTTTAAAGGAAACTGCAACCCCTAAATTTGATAAAAAGAAATTTAATGAAGCAGTAGAATTTATATTAACGTTAACAAATGATTTTCCAAATTGTATGGAGGAAATGATCCAAAAGTTTTATGAAGCTGGAGTTAATTTAATACTTTTACCTAATTTACCAGGGTCTAAAATTAATGGAGCAACAAAAGTCATCAATAAGCATATGATGTTAATGCTTAATGATAGAAATCATTTTTCTGATTCATTTTGGTTCACTTTGTTACACGAGGTAGGTCATATAATGAATGGTGATTATGGCATATCTTTTGAAAATGAAAGCGGGAATGAAGAAGATGTAGCAAACAAATATGCAGCAGAACAATTAATTCCTAGTTCGAAATATTTGAAATTTTTAAATGATAATTATGTGATTACGGCTAAATCTATAATGAGTTTTGCTAAAGAAATAAATAGAAATCCTGGAATCGTAGTTGGAAGATTAGAACGTGATAATCATATTAAGTATGGTGATGTTAGATTTGCTAAGTTGAAACAAAAATATATAATTTCATCTTTTAATATGATGAAATAATGTAAGAACAAAAAAAGAGATTTCAAAATCTCTTTTTTTCATTTAAAATTTATTAACTACATTTTTTATCGCAGCAAAGGTTTCATTAGATAGGTCATGCTCAATCTTACATGCATCATCTTCAGCAACATCTGGTGATACACCAATTTTAATTAATAGTGAAGTAAGTAATTTGTGCCTTTCATAAATTTTTGTTGCTATAGCAAGGCCTGATTCTGTAAGTGTAATATCACCTTTTGAATCGATATTAATATATTTTTCTTCCTTTAGCTTTTTAAGCATTATAGAAACAGAAGGCTTAGAAAATTTTAATTCATTAACAATATCTATAGCGTGAACATTATCTTTTTTTTCTTTAACCATTAAAATGGCTTCTAAATAGTTTTCTCCAGATTCTAATAAAGACATGATTAGATACCTCCATCTATATTATATTATACAAAAAAATACCGAAAATTAAAGATAATCATGACTCATAAATTGATTATTTTTCAATTTAATATTATAATATAATATTGCAGCAGTAGTTGTAAAGGAGGATTAGATATGGAATCATTAAGTAAATTAATTATTGATAACGAAAGTCCCAAGCTATTATCACTTTTAGAAGATATGATCAATAAAAGTGAAGAAATAAGTTTCTTTACTGAAACTAAGGCAGGAGATTTTTATCTTTTTAATGCTAAACCAAACTTTTTGGCTCACCTTGCAGCTACAAAGATTAGTATCACATTAGATTCTAACTTTAATATGATAGGTGGAAGCTGTGGCTGTCTAGCATTTGCAAAAAATCATGTTTGTATCCATACAATCATCTTTTATGCTGTCGTATTAAAGAAATATGATATAGATAAATATAAGAAGCAAATGAATGAGGTTCAAGCTTATTTTGAAACTAGAAAGAATTCACTTGCTATAAAGAAGCTAAATGAAGATTTAAAAAAGAATAATCTATTTTATAATACAATAAGAATACTTCCAGTAATAGAAGCTAGTGAAGATGGCTATGAGCTATCACTTAAAATTGGTTATGATAAATATTATGTAGTTAAAAACGTTAATGATTTTATCAACAATACAAATGAACAAAAGGCAGCTTTATATGGTAAAAAGCTTTCCTTTGTTCATTCATTTGAATGCTTCGATTCAATCAGTAAGGATTTTTATTCATATCTAGAAAATATTAAAAGTGATACAGATTTAAAGGATATAAAAATTAAAAAATCTCATGTACTTAGAATATTTGAAATGTATAGAAATGAAAATATATTCTTTAAATCAAAATATGATGATAAGGCTTTAGAAAGAAAGCTAATTGAAATTAAAAATATCAATATAATACTTGATTCAAAGCGGTTATATGTAGATGCTGCTGGCTGTAAGAATTTACTTACAGGTGTTAACTATGCTTATTTTATTGATGATAGCCATATTTATTATTATAAATATAAAACATCAATTGAAAATAAGCTATTAAATACCTTATTTTTAGTTGATGGAAGCTTATCTATTGAAAGCTTAGGAAATGAATTTATTTCTACATTATATCCTTTAATTAAAAATAGTATTATCGTAAAAGAAGACTTCTACGATAAATTCCCTATTCCAAATATTAATATAAATACATATTTAACATATGAAGAGAATCAGATAAGCTTAAGATATGAAATAGATGGAGATAGTGATTCTCCATATCTTAAGCAGCAATTAGATGATTACTTATATTTTGCTGAAGGCTATGGCTTTAAAAAGGATAAGGATGATTATATTATTTCATCTATCGATGATCAATATAAATTCCTAATTAGTGATTTATCAAATTTAAAATCATTTGGTGATGTTTATTTTGATGAATCAATGAATAAGCTAAAGCCAAAGAAAAGTGGAAAGACAAGCATTAAAATTTCTTATAATGTAGGAATTTTGGATTTCAAGCTAGAAAATGCTAGATTATCATTAGAAGACATTAAAGCTATGCTTATAGCTTATCATCAA
The DNA here is from genome assembly GCA_946626535.1 of uncultured Caryophanales bacterium. The sequence continues at coordinate 4,702 of CAMOUK010000047.1, read as the reverse complement.
AAGAAGAAATTTGTTAAATTAAATGATGATTCAATTTTAGAAATTGATGAAAAGGATGCTAAAGAGCTTGATGATTTCTTAAAGGATTTCAATATTTCAATTGATGATTTAGGTAAGCCAATTCATAAACAATTATCTTATATCTTAAAGGTATTAGATGAGGAAGAAAATGTTATATTTGATGAAGAGGCAAAGAAAATATTTGATGACATTAAAAATTATAAGAATTCAAATTTACTACCAAATGAAAAGTTCGCATCAAATTTAAGAACATATCAGCTAGAAGGCTTTAGATGGCTAAAGACACTTACTAACTATAGCCTTGGTGGTATACTTGCTGATGACATGGGACTTGGAAAAACTATCCAAATATTAAGCTTGATAGATTCAGATGAATCTACGCTACCAAGCTTAATAGTATGTCCAATGTCATTAGTATATAACTGGGAAAATGAATGCTATAAGTGGAACATAAATAAGGACTGTGTTGTAATTAATGGCCTATTCCCTGAAAGGGAAAAGATTATTAATTCAATTAAAAACAACACTATTTATGTTACATCATATGATTCTTTAAGAAGAGATATTGAATTATATAAAAATAAATTTAGATTTGTTATAGCTGATGAAGCTCAAATTATAAAAAATCAGTATACTTTAAAAAGTGAAGCTGTAAAGAGCGTTAAGGGTGAGGTCTTATTTGCCTTAACTGGTACGCCAATTGAAAATGGCTTATCAGATTTATGGAATATATTTGATTTTATCATGCCTGGCTATTTATCTAATTATCAGACATTTAGAAATAGATATGAGGATTTAATCATGCATGATGATTATGAGGCCTTAGATAAGCTAAAAGCTAGAGTTATGCCATTTATTTTAAGAAGAAATAAGAAGGATGTCTTAGATTTAGGTGATAAGATAGAAGATTATATCTACTGTAAGATGGGCTCTGAACAAAAGAAGCTTTACGATGTTTATGTTGAAAAGCTAAAGGAAGAGCTAAAAGCTGGTGGAGATAACATATTATCCTTAATCACTAGATTAAGACAAATATGTATCACTCCAGAATTAATCTTTAAGGAAAGATTTGAAGATACTAAGATTGCAGTAACACTAGATTTATTAAAATCGCAAATTGGAGCTGGACATAGAATATTATTATTCTCACAATTTGCTAATGTATTCCCAATTATTTCTAAAGAATTAGAAAAGGAAAACATCAGCTATTTTGTCCTAGATGGTAAGACTAAATCTAAGGATAGAATTGATATGGTTGATGAATTTAATTCAAATGAGAATATTAAGGTATTCTTAATATCTTTAAAGGCTGGTGGAATGGGCTTAAATCTAGTTGGCGCAGATATGGTAATACATCTAGATCCATGGTGGAATTCTAGTGTACAAAACCAAGCTACAGATAGAGCCTATAGAATTGGTCAAACTAAAGATGTTTATGTAGTTAAGCTAATCTGTAAGGATACAATAGAAGAAAAGGTTGTTAAGCTACAAGAATTAAAATCTAAGCTTGCTGATAGTGTTGTAACAGATAAGCTTACTCATAAAGACGTATTAGAACTAATAAGTTAATCTTGACTTATTAGTTTTTTTATTCTATAATCTAATTAAGAACAATTCTTAATAAGGAAAGATATTATGATAAGAAGAAACACAATTCAAAAGCAAATAGTATATGATTCTATCTATGTACTAGGTCATGCATCTTCAGATGAATTAATTAATTATATTAATTCTAATTATGAGAATATTTCTTTAGCTACTATATACCGTAATCTAACTATTTTATTAGAGGATGGCCTAGTTAAAAAGGTTAATCTAAATAGCGGAGTAGTTTATGAGACAGTAAAGGAAAAACATTATCACTTCATGTGTAAAAGATGTAAGATGATTAAAGATGTATTCCTTGAAGATTTAAGCTATAAGCTAAACACTTTTGATTTAGTAGAAGATGTAAATGTTGAACTATATGGTATCTGTGAGGATTGTTTAAAAAAAGAAAAAAGGAAGGTATAAAAATGAAGAAGTATATTTGTAAGGTTTGTGGTTATGTATATGAGGGTGAATCTTTACCAGAGGATTTCAAGTGCCCTGTTTGTAAAGCACCTGCTAAGGCATTCCAAGAGGTAGAAGGAGAAATGCCACTTGCAGCTGAGCATGAATTTGGAGTTTATGTAAAAACTGTAAAGAATAATCCTGATATTCCAGAGGATGTTAAAAAAACTATTTATGATCAATTAGTTTCTAACTTCAATGGTGAATGCTCAGAGGTTGGTATGTATCTATGTATGGCTAGAGTAGCTCATAGAGAAGGCTATCCAGAAATTGGTTTATATTGGGAAAAGGCAGCATATGAGGAAGCAGAGCATGCAGCTAAATTTGCTGAAATGCTTGGAAGTGAACTTGAAGCTAACATGACTGACCAAACTAAGAAGAATCTTGCTTGGAGAGTAGAATGTGAGTATGGTGCAACTTTAGGTAAAACTGATTTAGCTAAATTAGCTAAAAAGTATAACCTAGATGCAATCCATGATACAGTTCATGAAATGGCTCGTGATGAAGCAAGACATGGTCGTGCTTTAGAAGGATTGCTAAAAAGATATTTTAAATAATAAAAATTAGTCTACTTTTCTAAGTGGACTTTTTGCTGGAATAGCTTAGTTGGTAGAGCAGCTCCCTCGTAAAGAGCAGGTCGTAGGTTCAAATCCTATTTCCAGCACCATTTAAGAAGCATAGGCTTCACTGAATGAATCTTGAATTATCATAAAAATATGTTATACTATAAGTGTCTTGAGGGACAACGTATTAGGAAAAACGAAAAGGGATGATTGCCGTCATCCCTTTTCTCATTTTGGAGGAAACAACGTATTAGGATACTATCTAACGATAGTTATTCTTATTGATAATAATGATTAATACCATTATCACAATAAGAATTATTAGGTATTCCACCTAATACCTCCTAACTACCCGTTGTTTCCTCCGAGTAGAAGTGTTTCATTCTGTTGTCTCCTCCTAAAATGAACCATATTAATATGGCATTTTAATGATACTATTATCATGGTAGTTATTCAATATATAAATGTAGATTTGTTGATTATTTATATTAAATGCTTTATAATTGATATATAAGGATGTGATAATCAATGGATAATAAATTTGGTGAAAAAGTAAAAGAAATAAGGAAAAAAGCTGGCTTAAATCAGGATGAATTTGCAAGAGAATTAGGATATACATCAAGATCTACAATTAATAAGATAGAAAAAGGCGTTAACGATATGAGTCATGATAAACTTGAACTTTTAATTAGAAAGTTTGATGTTGAAGTTAATGATTTATTCGATTCTTTAGCTACTTCGTCAGGTGGTACAATTATAGATGAAAAAGGTGTAAGAAATATAAAAGTACCAGACCCTGATTTTACATATCCTAAAGCTGGTTACTATAATATGAAAAATATAAAGCCAACTATTACAAGAAAGAATATAATAGTTGGAGATTATTCATATTATAGTGGTAAAGATTTCGAATCTAGAGTTACACATCATTATGAATTTTTAGGTGATAAATTAATAATTGGTAAATTTTGTCAAATAGGTAATAATGTAGAATTTATTATGAATGGTGCTAACCATCAAATGAATGCAGCTACAACATTCCCTTTTTATGTGATGGACGGCTGGAAACAAGAAGCACCTAAAATAGATGACTTACCTTTTAAAGGTGATACAGTAGTAGGTAATGATTGCTGGATTGGGCAAAATGTAACTATACTACCTGGAGTTCATATTGGTAATGGAGTAATAATAGGTGCTAATTCAGTAGTAACTAAAGATTTACCATCATATTCAATATGTTGTGGTAATCCATGTGTAATTAAGAAAATGAGATTTAGCGAGGATATAATTAAGATACTAGAAGAATTAAAATGGTGGAATAAATCTATAGATGAAATACAAAAGATAATTCCGATTATTACTAAAGCCAATCCAACTAAAGAAGAATTACTTTATTTAATTAAATAATTATAATTTGATTTATTATAATCGTTTGACTGAATGTAAACCCGTCGAGACGGTTTGTGCGTTATCTTTGTCAACTGACCGAACACTTTCTAATAATAAAAAGTAGTACTTATTATTAAATAATAATAAAATTATTTCATAAAAATGTAACATAACAATATATCCCTTTAGGAAATTTGAAATCCTAGAGGGATTTTCTTTTTATAAAATGTGCAAAAGGTAACAAATTAACTTTAGGCATATATGAAAAGGTTACAATACTGTGTAATAATTTATTGTAAAAGGTTACGTTTATTGATATAATAAAACCGAAAGGACGTGTATACAAAATTGATATTTTAGTGTAATACAATATACTAAAACTATAAAAATATATACACAAATGATTTGTATGGAAAGAACATTATATCATGGCAGTGAATTTATAATAAAAAAACCTGAATTTTTAAAAGGAAATATCCATAATGATTATGGAATAGGATTTTATTGCACGACTAATAAAGAACTAGCCAAAGAATGGGCTGCCAAAAGAAGTGGAAAAGGATATATAAATAAATATATTTTAAGAGATGATAGACTTAAAATTCTTGATTTAACTAAGCCGCCTTTTAATGATGTTTTATACTGGGTTAGTTTACTTATGCATAATAGAGAATTAT
>CAMOUK010000046.1 GCA_946626535.1 uncultured Caryophanales bacterium | reverse complement strand
GATTTAAGATTCTTAAATCAATTTAAGGAGGTAAAGTAAGATGAAGGTTTCACTAAATTGGCTTAAAGATTATTTAAAGCTAGATAATTATTCAGATGAAGAATTATTTAATCAAATAAGCTTTCATATTTGTGAAATAGAAAGCTATGAAAAAATGGTTGAAGCTTCTAATTTAGTTGTTGGTCAAGTATTAGAATGTGAAAACCATCCAGATTCTGATCACCTACATGTTTGTAAGGTAAATGTTGGAAATGAAGTATTACAAATTGTATGTGGCGCTCCAAACTGTACTAAGGGTATTAAGGTTATCGTAGCCTTAGTAGGTGCAGTACTTCCTGGTGATTTTAAGATTAAGCCTTCTAAGATTAGAGGTGTTGAATCATTTGGTATGTTATGCTCACTTCAAGAACTTGGAATTGAAGAAAAATATGTTGAAGAAGAATTTAAAAATGGTATCTACATTTTTGATGATTCAGTTGAGGTTGGTTCTAATCCTTTAAAGGAATTAGGCTTTGATGATACTGTAATTGATTTAGATTTAACATCTAATAGATCTGATTTATTATCAATTGAAGGTGTAGCATATGATTTAGGTGCTACTTTAAATCAAAAGATTTATCCAGTTTGTGGAGAAATTAATGAAATTGAAGAAAAAAATCCAGTATCAGTTAAGATTGAAACAGATAAGTGCTATAAGTATTTAGCTAGATATATTAAAAATGTGAAGATTAAAAAATCTCCACAATGGATGAGAGCTAGATTAATTGCATCAGGCATTAGACCAATTAATAACGTAGTTGATATCACAAACTATGTATTAATGGAGCTTGGTCAACCACTTCATGCCTTCGATGCTAAAAAGCTAGGTAATAATATCGTTATTAGACAAGCAAAGGAAAATGAAAAGATGTTTACTTTAGATAACATCGAAAGAACATTAACTGCTGATGATATCGTTATTACTGATGGTAAAAATCCACAATGCCTAGGTGGTGTTATGGGTGGCTTATATAGTGAGGTTGAAGATGATACAACTGATATCGTATTAGAGGCAGCTTACTTTGAACCACTATCAATTAGAAAGACATCATCTAGATTAGGCTTAAAGAGTGAATCATCTGTTAGATTTGAAAGAAAGATCGACTACGATAGAGTTGAAAGAGCACTAGATTATGCAGCAAGCCTAATGGAAGATTTATGTGAGGCTCAAGTTTTAGCTGGTGTAGCTAAGGATGTTAAGTGTGAAGTTGAGCCAAAACAAGTATCAGTTACTTTAGAAAAGATTAATTCTATCTTAGGAACTAAATTAGATAATAAGTACTTAGAAGAAGTATTTACTAGATTAGATTATGATTATAAGAAGCTTGATAACGAATATGTTATTAATATTCCAGCAAGAAGAATGGACTTAGAGGCATCTTATCAAGATATTGCTGAAGATGTTGCAAGAATATATGGTTATGAAAATATTCCAACAACTTTAGCTAAGACAAGAGATAAGGGTGGTCTAAGCTATTTCCAAAATAGAATTAGAATATTAAGAAATAATTTAGCCGCAATGGGCTTAAATGAGGTAGTATCTTATTCATTAATTGCTGAAAAGGACTTAAATTTATATACATTACAGGAAAAGGAAGCAATTAAGCCACTTATGCCTATGACAGAAGATAGAGCTGTCATGAGACAATCTTTACTTAATGGCGTAATTGATGCTGTTAAGTATAATAATGCTCGTAAGATGGATAATGTATTTATCTATGAAATAGGTAAAACTTATTTCAAGGATAAAGAAGAAATTAGACTAGCTATCGCTTTAAGTGGTGTATTTGCTAAAGAAGAATGGAATGGCTATAAGCAAAAGGCTGATTTCTATCTATTAAAGGGTATGCTTGATAAGGTGTTAGAAAAGCTTAATGTAAAGGTTAAGTATGAAGCCTTTAGCGATGCTAAAAACTTCCATCCTGGTAGATGTGCAAAGATCATCTTTAACGATAAGATGATTGGTGTAATTGGTCAATTACATCCAAGATTTGTTAAGGAACAAGAAATTAATGAAACAATTGCTTTAGAAATCAATATTGAAGATATCATTAATGATAAGGGCACATTTGTTTATAGACCAATTAATAAGTTCCCTGCAATTGAAAGAGACCTAGCTATAGTATGTAAGAAGAATATTAATGCTTTAGATATTGAAACATTAATTAGACAAAGTGGTAAGAAGATTTTAACTAATGTTGAGCTATTTGACCTATATACTGGCGAAAATGTAAAAGAAGATGAAAAGTCTTTAGCATTTAAGCTAACATTTGAGGATTCAACAAAGACATTAGAAACTTCTGATGTAGATAAGGTTATTAAATCAATATTATTTAGATTAGAAAGTGTTTATGGTGCAAAATTAAGATAATTTATTTGTTAAAACAAATAATTATGATATAATTTTTAAGGGGTTAAAATTATGACTTTACCTAATAAATTAACAATGCTAAGAATATTATTAATTCCAGTAATGATAATATTATGCTATATTCCTTGGTTAAAGGAAAATATGTTGTTTTTAAACGTTTCTTGGCTTTATTTCTTATTGCTAATAATATTTGCCATCGCATCTTTTACAGACTTTTTAGATGGCAAAATTGCAAGAAAATATAATTTAATTACAACATTTGGAAAGTTTGCAGATCCACTAGCTGATAAGCTACTAGTATTTAGTGCTTTAACTATCCTAATGCTTAATATTTCATATGTTCCAGTAGTTATGGGAGATTATGTAACTACTATGGTTCCTATGTGGGCATTTCTAATTATTTTAATTAGAGAATTTATGGTATCAGGTATTAGAATGGTTGCTGCATCAAATGGTGTTGTAATTGCTGCTGCAAAGCTTGGCAAATGGAAAACATTTGTTACTATGATTGCAATAATAATCTGCTTTTTAGCAGGTATTCATAACGCAGTTGCAGTAATTGGCTACTTTATGATTATGATATCTGTAGTACTTACAATATTATCTGGAATTGAATATTTCTGGAAAAATCGTAAGATTATTTTAGAATCTATTTAAAAAAATTAAGAAATTTATAAATTTTTCAAAAAAAATTTAAAAAATCCACTATTATTATATGGAGGTGAATTTTTATGGCTGAAAATAGAAGTCAAGCATTAGAGGCCGCCCTTAAATCAATAGAAAAGGAATTCGGTAAGGGTTCAATAATGCGTTTAGGTGATGAGGTTGATAAGAAGATAGATGTTATTTCATCAGGCTCAATTACTCTTGATAAGGCTTTAGGTGTTGGAGGATATCCAAAGGGAAGAATTATCGAGATATATGGTCCTGAATCATCTGGTAAAACTACATTTGCCCTACACGCTATTGCTAATGCACAAAAGCAAGGAGGATATGCAGCATTTATAGATGCAGAACATGCACTAGATCCTGTATATGCAAAAAATTTAGGAGTAGATATTGAAAATTTAATTTTATCTCAACCTGATTCTGGTGAGCAAGCTTTAGAGATTGCTGAAGCCTTAATTAAATCAGGTAGTATCGATGTACTTGTTGTCGATTCAGTAGCAGCATTAGTACCAGAGGCAGAATTAAATGGTGATATGGGAGATAACCATGTCGGACTACATGCTAGATTAATGAGCCAAGCAATGCGTAAGCTTGCTGGTATTATTAATAAGACAAACTGTATCGCTATCTTTATTAACCAAATTAGAGAAAAGGTAGGAGTAATGTTTGGTAATCCTGAAACTACAACTGGTGGTAGAGCCTTAAAGTTCTATGCAACTATAAGACTTGAAATCAGACGTGGTGAGGCTATTAAGGATGGAACAACAATCTTAGGTAATAGAACAAACATCAAGGTTGTTAAAAATAAGGTTGCGCCACCATTTAAAACAGCTGAAGTTGATATTATCTATGGTAAGGGTATTTCAAAGGTTGGAGAAATCGTTGATTTAGCTGTTCAATATGATATTATTAACAAGTCAGGAGCTTGGTTCTCATATGAAGGCAATAAGATTGGTCAAGGTAGAGAAAACGCAAAAGAATATCTATTAAACAATCCTGAAGTTGCTTTAGAAATTGAGAATAAGATTAGAAATATCTAGATAACAAAATCAAATTGACAAGCGTTTTTTAATAATGTATAATTAAAAAGCGCTTGGTTGTGGAGTAGTACTCAAGAGGCTCAAGAGGCTTCCCTGCTAAGGAAGTAGATCGGGTAACTGGTGCGAGGGTTCGAATCCCTCCTGCTCCGCCATTAGGGATTGCATTCTAACCCATATAGTTAGATTAAATTCATATAACAAGCTAAGACTATCCAAACGGATAGTTTTTCTTTTAATATACAATAAATTGAAAAAAATAAAAGCAACACTGTAGACATTGAAAGTCTATTAATAGTGTTGCTTTTTTGTTTTATTAAAAATCTGATAATTCTTTAATGATATTTATTACCTTATGTTTTTTTGAATCTGTAAAATCTTTACAAATATCTTTAACATCTTTTAAGAAATCTTCTTTAATATCTTTATCGATATTTTCAACCATCTTATTAAAATCTTCTTCAGAAACTACTTTAATAATTGAACGATCAAGTAAATAATCGGCAGGAACATTTAGTATGTCGCAAAGCTTAACTATTTGTGTAATGTTTGGTTCTGATCTACCTGTTTCCCATGATGATACTACATATTGTTTAACTCCCATTTTATTTGCTAAATCAATTTGTGTAATATTATTTCTTTTTCTTAATTTTGATAATTGTTCACAAAAACTCATTTTCTCAACCTCGAGATTATTTTACTATGTATTTTATGATTTTTCAATTTTTTTAGCAAAAATTACATTACGATGTTGAATATATATAAAATACATAGTATAATTCAATTAGCAAAAAATACATATAGGAGGAATGAATAATGAAAGTATTGGTTAAAGGAGAGCGTAATTTTTTTCTATTCCAAGATGTTGTTTACTATTTTATTTTAACATTGAAAAGAAACTGGCGTTTTCCCATAAATAATAAATATGAGCATAATACTTGCTCATATTATATTTACGATTCCTGGGAGGATGTATTACATATGAAAATATTTAGTAGAAACGGCACAACTTTATCTAAAGATTTGCAAAATGGATTGACTGATTGGATGGTTACTACAAATATTGCTATACTAACAGCTCAAAAAGAGACTGGAAGTAGAAATGTTGATAGATATGATATGGAATACTTAGAAAAATATAAGCCAACTTTTAAAATAGAACATACAAACAACTTTAATGATTACATTGTACATTTAGATTCAAAAATAGAAAAATTATTTAACTGTGCTGTTTTGTTTTATGAATCATTTTTAAAACTTGATTATGTTTCATTTTTGGATGTAATTAAAAAATATTTTGAAGTGGAAGAAAAAGAAATAACTGAGGAAATGAATGAGGTTGTTAATGGATTTATAAGTGATGAATTTGTTAAAGACAAGTTAAATTCTTATGAAATAATGGAGGCCTAGAATATGATTTATATAACTGGAGATACACATGGTAATATTGATTTTCAAAAATTAAAAAAGTATTTTTCAAATCGATATGTATCATATAATGATTACTTAATAATACTAGGGGATGCAGGTATTGTTTGGAGTGAAAATGAATTTTATATACATGATTATTCTTTGTTAGGGCTTATAGTTCTGTTTATAGATGGAAATCATGAAAACTTTGATTTACTAAATAGATTTCCAATCGTTTATTGCAATGGAGCAAAATGTCATAGATTATCATCAAATGTCTTTCATATAATACGTGGTGAAATAATAAATATAAACAATCTTTCTTTTTTATGTATGGGTGGTGCAACATCTATCGATAAGTGTAATAGAGAAGAAGGTGTTTCTTGGTGGAAAGATGAGAATATTACTAATTTAGATTTTAAAAATGCTCTTAAGAACTTTAAAAGATATTTTTATAAAGTCGATTATGTATTAACACATTGTGCGCCAAGCAAATATGTGAAGAAAATGATTGGCTATAAAACTGATTCAAACACGGAGCAATTATCTAAATTGGAATATTTTTGCGATTACAAATACTGGTATTTTGGGCATTATCATAAAGACAAGACATATAAGAATTTTCGTTGTTTTTACAAAGATATTTTAGAAATAAGTATTTGTAAGGTTGGAAGTAAAAGAATAAATTACAATTTATTAACTAGGGAAGATGATGAAATCTACCTAGAGAATAGAAAAACATTTAGGAAAACAAAAATAAAAGAAGAAGATTTACCTGAATGGTATTTTAAAAACTATTCATATAGATATTGGTACTATAATTTAAAAGGAATAACAGATGTAGCCTTTATAGGATCACCTTTTGATAACCACATATCTAAGGATTCTAGAATATATTTACACTATCATGGAAAATTAAAAAAAGATAAAAATGAAAGGCCAATAAATGATAATGAATGGGATTCATCAACTTGGAGATGCAACATAGTTGATTTTGTTCTAGCCATTGATAAATATTCGCCAAATATCGATACCAGAAAAGTTAAAGCTCAAATTAATTTGGTATATGACCAATATAATGGCGGAAATTCATGGTGTGATTATAGAGTCCATGTTAGACCTTTCCCCTTTGTTAAAACACCTATATATAAAGAAAGATATGGTGATAAGGAAGCTTCATATGAAGTAGTAGAAGGAAACAATATTCTTTCACAGTTTGTAGATTTAGATAGAGCAAAAGAATATGCTAGTGCATACGTTACAAAAAATTTACATATTGATTTGGTTAAGAAATGTATTGGTAATGAAGATAGTGAATTTGTTGAAGCTTACGATACAAATTATAATCCCGAAAAGTGGGTGTATGTAAGATTGATAAAAAAAGAGGACAAAAAATGAATGATAATGAATTAATAATGCCAGAATTAAATAATGAAACTATTGAATCTATGATTTATATTATTAGAGGACAAAAAGTAATGTTGGATTTTGAATTGGCGCGCATATATGGCTATGAAACAAAGAGATTTAACGAACAGGTGAAGAATAATATTGGAAAATTTCCTAAAAGATATAGATTTCAATTATCTAAAGAAGAAAGTGATAAAATCTTGAGGTCGAAAAAATCGGCATCAAGTTGGGGTGGCACTAGGAAACTTCCATACGCTTTTACCGAACAAGGTATTTATATGTTAATGACTGTTTTAAAAGGTGACTTAGCCACTAAACAAAGTATAGCTTTAATTGATGCTTTTAAAGAAATGAAAGACTATATTATTGAAAGTAATAATCTACTATTAAATACTAATTCTTATATTGAAACTAGATTTTCTTCTTATGATAAAAGATTTGAAAAGATTGAAAATAAGTTAGAAATTGTAATGGATAATTTCATTGATCCTAATACATATAAGCATTATTTAATAAAAGATGGAGAAAAAATTGAAGCTGATATTGCATATCAAGAAATATATAAATTAGCTAAAAATTCAATTTATATCATAGATGATTATATAGATGTCAAAACATTACAATTGCTAAAATGTTGTAGTGAGAGCATAAATATAATTATATTTTCAGATAACAAAGGAAGAAATAACATAAATAAAAGTTTTGTTCATGATTTTAAAAATGATACAGGGTTTAATATAGTATTTAAGAAGAACGAAAATAGATTTCATGATAGATATATAGTGTTAGATTTTAACACGAATGATTATCGATTATATCATTGTGGAGCATCTTCGAAGGATTCTGGTAATAAGATTAATACGATAACCAGTGTGCTAGAAAAAGAAGTTTACATTACTTTAATTAATGAAATAGTAAATAATAATGAATTAGTTTTTAATGATTAAGGATATGTTTGATAATAGAAAATATAATTATATAAATAATGATATAGTAATTGATTTTAAATTATCAAAAACTATGAATGAGCTAGTTAGCAAAGCTGAAAACGCTGACAGCATAGCAGATTATGGCTTATATATGAATTTAGTTTATGCAACTGATGCACGTGCAAAACTGGAAGTTTCTAGGCATCTAATGAATGAAAGAGAATGGAGCACGTTATTAAGGAAATATAAGTTAGAATAGAAATTATTTAGTAATATTTAATTAGTTGTTTTTCGTTTGCTGACTAATATTGTCCGCCACTATAAAAATGACAAGGTATCTTAACTGATACCTTTTATTGTTTGAGGAGAAAAGAATTTTCGACGAGTTAAAACCCCTAGATAGTCT
>CAMOUK010000045.1 GCA_946626535.1 uncultured Caryophanales bacterium | reverse complement strand
ATGGTAGTAAGTTAGATCTTGCGAGAGTAGGAAGTTGCCGGGCTTATCTCTTTGAGATTTGGAGGACTAGCTCAGTTGGGAGAGCATCTGCCTTACAAGCAGAGGGTCAGCGGTTCGAGCCCGTTGTCCTCCACCATTTTAAATAAATGCCGAAATAGCGCAATTGGTAGAGCAACTGACTTGTAATCAGTAGGTTGAGGGTTCGATTCCTTTTTTCGGCACCACTTGATCCGCTAGCTCAGCCGGTAGAGCACTTGACTTTTAATCAAGGGGTCTGGAGTTCGAATCTCCAGCGGGTCACCATCTTAATATTGTTCGGTACATGCCTCGGTGGTGGAATAGGTAGACACGTGGGACTTAAAATCCCATGCCCCTTAAAGGCGTGACGGTTCAAGTCCGTCCCGGGGTACCATTTTTTTTAAAAAAATCTAAGTTGGGGCTATAGCTCAGCTGGGAGAGCGCCTGATTTGCACTCAGGAGGTCAGCGGTTCGATCCCGCTTAGCTCCACCAGATAAAGATTTTAAACAAAATTAAGATAAACTGGCTCTGTAGCTCAGTTGGCTAGAGCGATCGGTTCATACCCGATAGGTCGTGGGTTCGAATCCCTCCGGAGCCACCAATTATTGGACCCGTAGCTCAGTTGGTTAGAGCTACCGGCTCATAACCGGTTGGTCACAGGTTCGAGTCCTGTCGGGTCCACCAAAACATTTTAATATTATAAACGGAGAAATACCCAAGTGGCTGAAGGGTTCGGTCTTGAAAACCGATAGGGGATGCAAGTCCCGCGGGGGTTCAAATCCCTCTTTCTCCGCCATATATCGCGGGATAGAGCAGTCTGGTAGCTCGTCGGGCTCATAACCCGGAGGTCGTTGGTTCAAATCCTTCCCCCGCAACCAAATAAAAAAAGTAAGTGGTCCGGTAGTTCAGTTGGTTAGAATGCCTGCCTGTCACGTAGGAGGTCGCGAGTTCGAGTCTCGTCCGGACCGCCACTTATATGCCTCGGTAGCTCAGTCGGTAGAGCAAAGGACTGAAAATCCTTGTGTCGGCAGTTCGATTCTGCCCTGAGGCACCATTTTTAATACTTTCAAACCTTTCTTATATAAAAAGCTTAGTATAAATTTACTAAGCATTTTTTTCTTTTTATTATTAAAATTTTCTTTTATATATTGTATAATTATATAGGTGGTGATTTTTATGTCTCAGCTTGTTGAATTTTTTGAGAACAATTTAGCAGCAAGAATAATATTTGACGGATATTTTGCCTTACTTTTAATAAGCTTACTATTATTTATCTGTTTTAAGTTTAGAAAGGCCCTAAATCTTACTATTATTGGTTTAGGTATAGCTTTAATATACTTTATTTCGTCACAATTTAACTTTGAGCTTTCTAAGAATCTATATGGTCCATTTGTTGATTGCTACATCATAATTGTAGTAATTATACTTGCTCCTGAGCTTAGAAAACTTATCGAATTCCATAGAAAAAATGATACAAAAACCGATATGATTGTATCATCAACAGGAGCTACAAAGGAAGCTATTGTTGATGCTGTATTTAACATGTCAAATCAGAAAGTTGGTGCCTTAATTACTATTGAACAACATAATTCACTAGATCAATATTCAGAAAAGGCTATTCAGCTAAATTCAGATATTTCAAGAGAATTATTAGAACAAATATTTATTAAGGATTCTCCGCTTCATGATGGTGGCGTAATCATTAGAGGTAATAAGATTGTCTGTGCTGGTGCTTACTATGTTTTAACTCAGGATGAATCATTAGATAAAACTATTGGTTCAAGACATAGAGCCGCTGTAGGTATTTCAGAGGTTACTGATTCACTTACTATCGTAGTTTCAGAAGAAACTGGTGCTGTACATGTAGTTAATGCTGGTTTCATGAAAATTATCGATAATAAGAATGAATTATTAGAATATTTGAATCTATTCTTAGGAAAGTAGGAGAAGGTATATGAAGAAGGTTAAAAAGATTTTATTATTAATTTTAGAACTTATTACAGCTCCTTTTAATGCCTTAATTAAATCAAATGGCTTATCTGTAGATTCAAATAGATGGACAAAGCCACTTATTATTTTTGCTATTGCGATAGCTGTAGTTGTCGTTATGATTTTAATTAGTTATAGAACTTATATTTTTAAATAGAGGATTTAGTTTATGTTTTCTTGTCACCCAATTATTCCGCTCATTTTTAGTGCGTTGGAATTAATTTTGCTAATTCAACAATCAATTGTTAAAAGACATTTCTTTAAGGTTAAAACTTTTATTTCAGTTTTAATCCTTTTTCTAGTTGTTTTGACATTTGTATTCTACAATGATTTTGAAAAGGCTGAATATTTAAAGAACATTAAAATTGAATATGTTAATTGGGCATTATTAGGTATATCAGTTATTATTGCTTTATTATTCTTTACGACAATTGATTTTTCTAATTCATCAATTAAATTCCAAAATGAATTAACAAAATCTATTAATTCAAACAAATATTATGTAGTTTTAGATAAGAAAGATAAGATAAGAGATGTATCTGATTTATTCTTAAATGATTTAAAGCTTGATTTTAAAGAAATCTATGGTAAGAATTTCTTCGATGTTATAGAAACTAAATATCGAATTGAAACTGTAAATGATGAGACTATTGATAAGGATGAATTAAAAAAATATTATTCAACTTATCACGAAAAGGCTCTTCCAAATAATAAGGTTAAGCTGGATTTAGGCTTAACATCTTATGATGATGGTACATCAATTGCCTTATATTTTATGGAAACATGTATATTTAATGAAACTAAATATAGAGGCCGTATTTTAATGGGCGATAAGAAGACAGAAGAAAACCTTATAGGAATGGAAAGTAATTTGGCTGAAGCTAATAAGGAATTAGATTTAATTAGAAATAGATTTATTACAGTATTAAATAAGACTAGCGAAGGTATTTATTTTGGAAATTTAGATGATAATTATATTTGGTTTAACGATGTTTTAGTAAAGAAGCTTTGTCTAAATGGTAACACCTTAAGTTTTGAGGATTTTTATAAGATGATTCATAATGAAGATATTGTTATGTATCAGGACAAGCTAGCACAATCTAAGGATGATTATAATTTATCATATAGATTTAATACTGGAAGCCAATATGTATATTTAAGAGATAGTGGTAAGAAGATTTTATCTAATAAATCAGTTGAACTTTGTGGTATTATCGAGATATTAAATGATAATAGCTTTGCCAAAACTGAAACAATGCTTGATTCATTAAAGGATGAAGCTGAAATGAATGCTAGAATAACAATGCTTAATAGAGCAAATAAAATCTATCAAATTGTTGTTATGAATATTGCATCAGTTCCTGAAATTAATAAGGAATTTGGTAGGGCTATAGGTAATTCATTTTTATCACAATATGTTTCAACTATTAAGGATAATTTTGTTACAGAAAATCAAATATATCGTATTGGTGGATTAGATTTTGTATTAATATTAACTGATTATAGAAAAATGGATATATTAAAGAATAATTTATATAATGGTGAAAAGCTATTACACCAGCATATAAATTATGCTAATAAGGAATTTGATTGTGAAATCTACATGGGTATTTCATCTGTTGATGATGTAGTAAGCCATGAGGGCTGTCTAGAAAATGCAAAGCAAGCATTAAGCTATGCCTTAAATCCACAATTCAATTCTAACTTTGCATATTTTAAGGATATTAACAAGTGGAACAAATAACTAAACAAGAGGCTAGAAAAGAAGCTTATAAATTGATTAAAAATAACGATAGTGCTATTTCATCAATGATAGTCATAAAGCGTCTTATAGAGTCTAAAATTTTAGAAAAATATAATAATATAGGTATATATTATCCAATAGGTAATGAAATAAGCGTAATACCTTTAGCAAAATATTATAAGGATAAGAACTTTTATCTACCTATTACAAAGGATAAGCTATATTTTTCTAAATATAATTATTTAGATGAGCTAGTTGATGGTCCGTTTAATACAAAAGAACCAAATGGCCCTGTTACTTCAAGAGATGAGATAGAATGCTTTATAATACCTTGTGTAGCTATATCAAATAATAAAAGAATTGGCTATGGTAAAGGTTATTATGATAAATATCTTGAAGGCTATAAGGGTTTAAAGATTGGTGTTTGTTATAAAAATACTTCAAGTTTTAATTCAATAATGGATGAATTTGATATTAATTTAGATATGATATTTGTAGGGTAGATTATGGTTAGTGTAATTCTTTTAATGGCCGGTAGTGGCACAAGAATGAAACAAAATAAAAATAAAATATTGCTTCCAGTAAAGGGGAAGCCTATTTTTACTTACCCTTTAAATTTATTTTTAAAATATAATTTTGAAATAATTTGTGTTATTAAAAAAGAGGATGAAGAATTCATTAAGCCTTACTTACCTTCAAATGTAAAAATTACCTATGGAGGTAAGGAAAGAAAGGATTCTGTATTAAATGGTTTAAATCTAGCAACAGGTGATTATGTATTAATCCATGATTCAGCTAGAGCCTTTATTGATTCTAATACTATAGATAAAATATTAGAATTAAAAAATAATGACGAGGCAATCCTTTCTTATTTAAATGTAAAGGATACAATTAAAGAAAATGTAGATGGAAAATATTTAACATTAGATAGAAGTAAGCTAATTGCGGCATCAACTCCTCAATGTGCTTCCTTAAAGAATTTTAAATATGTATATAATAAAGCAAAAGAAGACAATTATATGTCTACAGATGATATTTCTTTAATTGAAAGATATTTACCTAATATTAAAATTAATTATGTTTTAGCAAATGAGGAATCATTTAAGATCACAACTCCACTTGATTATGATCTTGCTAAAATAATAGGAGAAAAATATGATTAGAATAGGTCATGCTTGGGATACACATAAGCTTGTTAAGGGTAGAAAGTTAATACTTGGTGGCGTAGAATTTGAATCTGAAATAGGGCTTTTAGGTCATAGTGATGCTGATGTAGTTTTACACGCTGTTGCTGAAAGCTTACTTGGAAGCTTAGCTTTAGGTGATCTTGGAACATTTTTCCCAGATAATTCAGAAGCCACCTTAAATATGGATTCTAAGATTATTTTAGAAAAATGCTATCAAATGGTTAAGGAAAAAGGCTTTAAGCTAATTAATTTAGATTTAACTATCTATGCTGAATTTATTAAGATAGCTCCAAAAAGAGAATTGATAAGAAAATCTATTTCAAAGCTTTTAGATATAGATTTAGATTTTGTTAGCGTAAAGGCTACTACACATGAAAAAATGGGTTTTATTGGCTCTGGAGAGGCTATGGCCTGTGAATGTGTATGCTTAGTTGAAAAAGCTTAAAAATAAGGAGAAAAAAGAGCAATTGCTCTTTTTTATTTAAAAGATTATGATTAATGTTTTATTTGTTTGCCATGGAAATATTTGTAGAAGCCCAATGGCAGAATTTCTATTTAAAAAATATGTTAAGGATAAAGGCTTAGAAGATAAGTTTCATATTGAATCTAGAGCAACTAGCTTTGAAGAAATAGGAAATGGTATCTATCCACCTGTAAGAAAAATATTAGATGATTTAGGTATTAATTATAAAGGTAAAGAGGCTATTCATCTAGAATATGAGGATTATTTAAAATATGATTATATTATAGGAATGGATTCATATAATATTAGAAATATTATTAGAATTACAAAGGATGATAAGAAGGTATATAGATTATTAGAATTTGCTGGAATTGATAGAGATATTTCAGATCCTTGGTATACTAGAGATTTTAAGAAATGCTATGACGATATTATGCTTGGACTAGAAGGCTTTTATAATTATCTTTTATCAAATAAAATTTTGTAAAAATTAAAATATTATAGTATAATACTAAAAGGTGATTTTATATGGTAGTTAACAGCTCAAAAGGAATGTATTTTGTTCAAAAGGATGTTAGAAACGCATTCAACCAGGAAGCCTTTGAATCTAAATATATTGAAGAATGCTTCGATAGATATCAATATATAGTTGGAGATATTTCATCATCTATCTTAAGATTAAAGGGTTTTACTGATGATAAAAATAGTGATAATTACATAGGCAAGGTAGAAGAATACCTTGAAACTTCATGTGCACTTGGATGCCCATATTTTATCTTGAGAAGAATTCATACTAATCAAGAATTTGAGGCTTATTCAAAAAGAGAAACTGAAACAGCATCAACTATATCAGTTGCATCAATGAATAAGATTGCCTTCAATAAGGATGAATTAGTATTAGAATCAAGTGTAAAGAATCATCCTAGAATTGTTTTAGATATTAATAGAATTAATGAAATGCCTAAGGGTTATAAATCTAAGGATATTGAGCAATTCATTAATGAGGATAATATCCAAATGCAAAATAATAAGAAGCAAAACTATAAGGAACAAAAGGAAGAAGTAATTGAAAACGCAACAACTTATGTTTCATCATCTTCTGATTTTGATCCTTCTAAGAAGAAAGCATTTAATCACAACAATAGAAACAGAAATAAAAATAGAAAGTAGTAAATAAAATGAGTGACTTTAATCAGCAAGAAATTGAAAGAGAAATTATTAAAATCATCGATAAGATTAAACCATATTTATATAGCGAAGGCGGAGATATAGAATATGTTGGCTTTGATAACGGCATAGTATATGTTAGAATGCTTGGAGCTTGTAATGGCTGCATGGCTATGGATTATACTCTTAAAGATGGAATTGAGGCATTATTAGTAGAAAATGTTCCAGAGGTTATTGAAGTTAAAAACCTTGAACCAGGAGAATATATGCCATAAAAAGCTTGTTAAAAGCTTTTTTTATTTGTTTAAAAACACATCGATTGGTGCTATAATAAAAAGAAATGAGGAGGATTTATAATGGGAAATTATATTAAACTAGATGTGTCACAAACAAAACAGTTTATCGATGCAAAATTAGTTGAAAATTTAAAGGAGGAGGTAGTAGCCGCTCACAATGTTCTAAGAAGTAAGAGTGGTCCAGGTAATGATTTTTTAGGATGGTTAGATTTACCTGTAGATTACGATAAGGAAGAATTTGCAAGAATTAAGGCTGCTGCAAAGAAGATTCAAAAGCAATCAGATGTTTTAGTTGCTATTGGTATTGGTGGTTCTTATCTTGGTGCTAAATCAGCTATCGAGATGCTTACTAAATATTTTAACAGGGATGGTATTGAGGTAATTTTTGTTGGTAACCAAATTTCATCTACATACGCAAAGCAATTAATTGGTTATTTAAAGGATAAGGATTTTTCAATTAATATCATTTCAAAATCAGGTACAACAACAGAGCCTGCAATTGCATTTAGAATTTTTAAGGAATTACTAGAGGCAAGATATGGTAAGGCTGAAGCTAAGGAAAGAATTTATGCAACTACAGATAAGGCAAGAGGTGCATTGAAGGGCTTAGCTACTGCAGAGGGCTATGAATCATTTATTGTTCCTGATGATGTTGGTGGAAGATATTCAGTGTTAACAGCTGTTGGTCTACTTCCAATTGCAGCTGCAGGTATCGATATCGATGAAATGATGGCTGGTGCAAAGAAAGCATATGAAGACTATAAAGAAGAAGATGTTGATAAGAATGAAGCTTTACAATATGCTTTAACAAGAAATGCTTTATATAGAAGTGGTAAGAAGATTGAAATGCTTGTTAACTACGAGCCAAAGCTAAATTATTTTGCTGAATGGTGGAAGCAATTATATGGTGAATCAGAGGGTAAGGATAATAAAGGTATCTGGATTACTTCTGCATCATTCTCTACAGACCTACATTCACTTGGTCAAATGATTCAGCAAGGTGAAAGAACATTGTTTGAAACAGTATTAAATATTGAAAATCCAGAAGAGGATATAACTATTAAAGAGGATAAGGATAATCTAGATGGTCTTAATTTCTTAACTGGTAAGACTATGGATTATGTAAATAAGATGGCTATGGAAGGAACTTTAGTTGCCCATGTTGATGGTGGAGTTCCAAACATTAGAGTATCATTCCCTAATGTTTCAGCTTATAGCTATGGCTATCTAGCTTATTTCTTCGAATTTGCTTGTGGTGTTTCAGCATATACATTAGGTGTTAATCCATTTAACCAACCAGGTGTTGAAAGCTATAAAAAGAATATGTTTGCCCTACTTGGTAAGCCAGGATATGAGCAAATGAAAGAAGAAATAATGAAGAGATTAAAAAAGTAATCTTTGATATTATATAAGCATCAGACTGTTAGTCTGGTGCTTTTTTTATTTTCTAGTAAATTCCAATTATATTTTTTCTTTTATGAAAATATATGA
>CAMOUK010000044.1 GCA_946626535.1 uncultured Caryophanales bacterium | reverse complement strand
GGCTTGAGGTTCGCTACACTTGGCGGTAAATACCCGTGACTGGACTTTCACCAGCGAGATTAGTGTCATGCCCGGCACACTTAAAAAAAAGACACATTACTCTAAATGTGTCTTTTCTTCATATTCTAAATCATCAGGTACATCGTTGAGGTTTTTATCATTACATTT
The DNA here is from genome assembly GCA_946626535.1 of uncultured Caryophanales bacterium. The sequence goes on along the minus strand of CAMOUK010000044.1, from coordinate 9,066 downwards.
ATATCTTAATACAAAGTATAAACAACCAACGATAATATAAACAATTGAATAGATTATAAAAATATTATTTTTTATTGCTTGATATGAAGCAACAGCTATTACTCCACCTATAAAAAAGCTAATTAAAGCTGCCATAGGAATTAAGCCTGTGAAGGCTTTTTCATTATTATTTCCTTTAAGCTTATAGCCAATAAAAACACCTAAATCTGTTAAATTACCAGACATATGTGTCATTCTAACAACAACGCCCTTAAATGATACAACCATACCATTTTGTAATCCCATTAAAAAGGCAAACATTAAAATGCTATATTTAACTGATAAAAAATAAGGAATAATTATTAAAACACCAATAGCTATAATTATAAATCCATATCTTTTCTTTAAATAAAAGGCTCTTTCTCCTGTTACAAAGCCTGATACTATAGCACCAATAAAAAAGGCAAATACAACCTTAAAGGTTTCCCATAAAAACTCCCATGACTGAATGGAAGTAAATACAGCCATTTTAGATAAAAGACCTGTTATATGAGAAACTGTTGTAGCATCATAGCCTATTATTGATATGGCATTTACGCCACCAGCTAAGGCAGTAAGTATACACATCCATAATAACAATATTTTTTTATACATAAAGCACCTACAAAATATCTTATATTCTACGCCATAAAATTATACTATTTTATATTAATAAATTCAAATAAAGCATTATTCTTAAAATTATTAATAAAAAAACGAAAGATTTTTTCTCTCGTTTTAATTCTTATTATCTTTTCTTATTTTTAGCTAAATTAATTATTACAAATATTGTTGTAAAAACAACTATAGATGCAATTAAAACTGCATATTTTGCGCCTTCACTAACTAAATTATCGAAAAAATAATATCTAGCATCTACAGATTTACTTATTCCATCTACTAGCTCTTTACTAGCACCAATCTTTTCTAGTTCTCTAAAGGCACCATCTAACATGTGGTTTTTAATTAAGCTTGTTCCATATGTTCCTGGTAAAAAGCTTAATACCTTTTGTAAGCCACCGCCAAATTGTGATAGTGGCATATAAGCTCCACAAATAAAACCATAAATTGAGCTTACTAAAGTACCTATTGCAGAGGCTGCCCCATTTGTTTTACAGAAATGATTTAGACAGCATGAGATACTTGTTCCAAAAAGAGTTAATAATATAACATCAAGAATAGTTTTAAAAACATCTAGGCCTGACATATAAAAGCCCTGTGTTGCCATATATAAAAGTCCAACAACAAGTGTTGTTAATGTAATAATTAATGTGGCAAGTGTACTTGATATAAAATATGATAATGATAATTTAGATTTTTTAATAGGTGTTATAACTAAATCATATATTCTTTCATCTGCCTTATCAGTTATCATTATCATATTTGAACAAAAGGCAACAGTTACACATGATACAGCAAGTAAGCTTGAAATTAACTGACCTGATACTACACCATTAACAATACTTTCATTTATTACTACTCCATCAGGTATATTAGACATAAATGAATCCTTATATACCTTTGCTAAAAATGTAGCGTATAGTACCAATAGGATAATTGGAGTAATAAGTGATGAAAAGAATAATCCCTTATCCTTAAAATATAGCTTTAAATTTCTTTTTACTAATTCAAATAATACCATATTAATTAATCCTCCAATTCATAGCCAGTTACAGTTAAGAATACATCATCCATCTTACCCTTAGTGATTTCATAATCCTTAAATTTATCTGGATATTTTAATACTAATTCTGTAGCTATAGCTGTATTAGGAATTTTAATTTTATAGCCGTTAGGAATTTTAGTTACAGGATAACCAAAATCAACAATTTCATCAGTATTATAAAAGCTTATATAATCTGAGCTATATTTATTTTTTAAATCATGTGGTGTGCCTTCTGCCGCAACGACACCTTTATTTAATATAACTACGTAGTCGCTTTCTGAGGCTTCCTCCATATAGTGAGTAGTTAAAAATACTGTTAAGCCCTCCTCAGTTCTCATATGATTTATCACCTTCCAAATCATTTTTCTAGTTTGAGGATCTAAGCCGGTAGTTGGTTCATCTAATATCAATATCTCAGGATTATGAATAAGAGCTCTTGCGATATCGATTCTTCTTCTTTGTCCACCTGATAACTTATTTAAAGGACGCTTTAAAATGTCCTTTAAATCTAATAGCTCTGTTAGCTTTTCTAATCTCTTTTTAAAATCTTCTCCTAAAATATTATATAAAGCCGCTCTACTTCTTAAATTATCGTAGCCATTTAACACTAAATCTAAATGAGAAAATTGAAATACTACTCCAATTTTTTGAGTTATTTTATTTATATCCTTATCTACATCAAGTCCATCTATTAAAACCTTACCACTATCTTTATTTAATGTTCCAGACATAATATTTATAGTAGTAGATTTACCAGCACCATTAACACCTAAAAACGAAAAGAATTCACCTTTTTTAACTCTAAATGTTAAATCATTGACTGCCTTTAATTCACCAAAACTTTTAGTTAAGTGCTCAATTTCAATAATATTCATTAATAATCGCCCTCCAGCCAATTAATTATTATAACAAAATAAAAAATCAATTCAACATTTTGACAACTACCATATACAACTTGTAAAGTAAAAAGTACAATAACTTATATCATTTACACTAAAAAGAAAAAGCAGCCTCTTTCAAGGCTGTTTCCCTTTTTATATATCAGTTAGGGGATAATCAATATATAAAAGTGTACATCATTCTATTCCGATTAGCATTATAACATTTAGGTGTTGCAAAATGTGAGCAGCATAAATAAAAAGAAAAGGCAGCCTCTTTCAAAGCCGTCTCCTCTTTTTGAGTATATAGCGATTAGGGGATAATCTCTAGCCTTAGGAATTAAGTCTAAGACCCTCAAATCTAGAATGCATTTATAGATATTCTTTGCAGTTACGGTTTAATTTTTTTAGCATTCTTTTTCTGCTGGCCTTCGCCTTTCTTCCCTCTTGCACATATAGTATAGCAAATGGGTGTTGCAAAATGTGAGTAACAAAAAAATTAAAGTATTTATAAAAGAAAAAAATAGCCTCTTTCAAAGCTACTCCTTCTTCTATATACGATTAGGGGGATAATCTGTATAGAAATATATAATTATTCGATTTCGGAAGTATTATAACAAATGGGTGTTGCAAAACGTGAGTAGCATAAAAAAAGATAATGCCATTTATTTAAAAATGACATTACCATTTAAAGAAGAATAAAATTGAAAAACAATTTATTATTCAAAACGATATAATTCCATTTCAGCCCAAGAATATTGAGCCATATATTCATCATGGAACGAATTTTTATAATCCTTATTTCCCTTTAAGTATTCATATGAATCACAAATTATTAGCTTAGTATTAATAGCATATGTATTTTGATCTATTAATAATAAATCCTCTAATTTATGTTCTTCTAATACCTTCTTTAATTCAGCAAAGATCTTAGTAATATAACTTTGAATAGTTCTTGAATAAGAATCATCTTCATATATTACAGCAGCTAATTCCTTTCTACTAACTGCTGAACCATTTCTATCAACTAAATATGCTAGAGCTTCCTTAGCCTTTGAAGATAAAGCTAATGGCTTACCATCAACCTTAATATCAAAATTTCCAAATGTTTGAACAACAACTCTCTTATTTAATTCATTATTGTTTAAAAAATAATTGATTTGTTCTTCAATCATTTCTCTACTAATAGGCTTTAATAAATATCCTTTAGCATCAGCTCTAATAGCCTGATTAGTATACTCGGTATAACCAGTTGTAAAAACAACATTAATCTCTGGATGATTTTCTCTTAAATATTTTGCGACATCAATACCATTTACATCTGGCATATTGATATCTGAGAATATTACATCACAGGTATTTGTCTTCAGGTAATCAATTAAATCCTTGAAATTATTGAAGCCTATAACTTCATCAATAGCTTTAACTCTTTTACAATTCATTAACATACCCTGAAGAATAATCTTTTCATCATCTAAACATATTACTTTCATGATTGCTCCTCCGGAATTGTTATGGTAACAATTGTCCCCTTGTTTAAAGCACTCCAAACATCAAATGTACCATGTACCATATTTATAATTCTTGTTTTAACATTGTTAATACCTACATGTTCTTTTCCGTCAGCCTTAATCTTATCAATATCAAAGCCTACACCGTTATCCTTTACGACTAAAACATGCTTATTGCCTTCCTTATATGTTGTAACCTCAACCTTTCCTTCCTTACGAGCTCTTACACCATATTTAATAGCATTTTCTAAAATTGGTTCAATAGTCAATACAGGCAAATTAAAATCTTTGTCTTTAATTGCAAATAATACCTTAACATTATCAAATCTAACCATCTCAATATCTGCGTATGCCATCCGGTGCTTAACTTCTTCAAGTACTGGGACTGGCTCCTTTTTACTTAAAGCATCCGTATTCATTCTTAGATATTTAGTAAATGATTCAATTGTCGTAATTGCCTTTTCAGGATCAATTTCACATAAAACCTGAATAGTTGTTAAAGTGTTATAAATAAAATGTGGTTGAATTTGAGAAAGCATTAACGCTGTTGTGTTTTCCTGTCTTTCTCTTTCGTGGGCGATTGCTTCATTTGCAGCTTTATCATAACTTAAGAATATGAAATAAAGGGCTGCACCAACTGCATATACATCTGAAATATGTGAGTCATCTAGATTTAAAACCATTGATAAGCCTTGAGCTATAATGGCTAGAATTGAAGTAAATAAAATAAGTAAATCTATTTGTCTTCTTGTCTTCTTAATTGAAGTTTGAATAATTGAAACAATAATCAAACCAGCTAGATATAATGCGCAAACACCAAATACTGTATAGCCTAGCCCAGTACGACCGAAGTGATTTCCGGCATCAAACCAATAGATAAACTTCATTCCTTCATTTTTAAATGCAAAGATTGCCATAATATATATTATCGAATTTATGTTAGCCGGTATCCAAATAAAGAAAGCTTGTTTGCCTTTAGGTCTTAATCTAAGATGATAGAATAAAACGATAATTACCGGTCTTAAAATATAACATATAGTTGAAAATATATATCTTGGTAGATTCTCATGATCTATATGTTTTGTGTCAAATGTAGTTTCTATATATTCACACAAAGCTAATAGTAAGATAGAAGCAACTATTAAAATTAATAATTTTTTATCCTTCTTATCAATTCTTGAGGTTGTGAATAAGAATATAAATAAGGTTAAACACATTACAAATAAGATTAAATGATTATTAATATATAATAGAAAATCTGTCATTTGAATCACCCTAAAATATTATACTATAATAATACAAATATACAAAACACAAACCCTGTCAATTTTAATAGACAGGATTTGTATAAAGGGAAGAGGAAAGAAATTAATTTCTTTTTTATATAGTGTAATTTATAGTACGGAAATAGTATAGCAAATAGGTGTTGCATAATGTGAGTAACAATAAAAAAAATTCCTAACAATCGTCAGGAATATTTTTATTTAGAATCATCTGTTTTTAATAATGTTTGATACAAGTCAATTCTTCTATCTCTATAAACGCCCCAAGAAAATCTTTTCTTAGCAATTTCTGATAGATCAAATGAATGAGAAATAAAGCCTTCTGTTGTTCTATCCATCTCTTCTACCTTTTCACCTTCCTCATTTGCGATAAATGAAGAACCGTAGAATGTCATAGATGAATCACCTTCTGTTTCTGTTCCAATTCTATTAGATGCGATAACAGGCATAATATTTGCTGCTGCATGACCGCACATTGTATTTTGCCAATGATTCTTAGAATCCTTTGGTAAAATAGGTTCACTTCCAATTGCTGTAGGGAAGAATAATAGCTCCGCACCCTTTAAGGCTAAGCTTCTTGCAGTCTCAGGGAACCATTGATCCCAGCAAATTCCACAGCCAACCTTACCATACTTTGTGTTAAATACCTTAAAGCCAGTATCACCAGGAGTAAAGTAGAACTTTTCCTCATAACATTCACCTGTAGGTATATGACTCTTTCTATATAAGCCCAAAATCTTACCATCAGCATCAATCATTGCAAGTGAATTGAAATAACAATTACCGCTCTTTTCAAAAAATGATATAGGTAATACTACATTATATTTTTTAGCCATTTCGCTAAAATGATTTAAATATTTATTATTCTCATATTCTGTAGCTAAATCAAAATATTCATATTTTTCCTTTTGACAAAAATATGGTGTTAAGAATAATTCTTGTAATAATACAATATTAACTCCATCCTTTGCGCAAGATGCAATCATCTTATCAGCCTTTTTAATATTTGCCTCTATATCCCAAGATATAGACATTTGTGTTGCTGCTACCTTAACAATCATCTTAGTGCTCCTTTCCTATCTGCATAGTTATACAGTGGATATTTCCACCTGCAACTAATATCTTTCTTGATTCAACTTGATGAATCTTCTTTTTACCATTATAAAAGCTATTTAATATATTATAAGCTTCTTCATCCTCTTTTACATTAAATTTAGGTAAAATAATAAACTTATCTCCCATGTAAAAGTTAACATAGCTTCCTGCAAGCCTATCACCTTCAGGTCTTGGCTTGGCATCATCAGATACAACAATAGAATTTGCTTCTTCCTTAGTTAATCTTAAGTATGGATTAGGTGTTGGAACTAAAATAACATCTAAATTATTTTCTTCTAATATTTTTTTAGCCTCCATACTCCATTTATACTGCATATCATTTTCATCCTTAGCTGTAGCAAGTAAAACTGTCTTTTCATCTAAGAAGCATGCCATATTATCAACATGTTCGTTTGTTTCATCATTAACTATACCATGAGGAAGCCAAATAACCTTTTTCATTCCAAGCATTTCCTTTAAATGCTTTTCAATTTCTTCTTTTGTTAAATTCTTATTTCTACCTTCAGATAATAAACAAGCCTCAGTAGTTAATAATAAGCCCTTACCATTAGAATGAATTGATCCACCCTCTAATATAAAGTTCTTATCGCTATAGCATTTAACATTTAATAATTTAGCTAAATTAGCTCCTAGCTTATTATCATTATCCCAAGATGTATAAAGACCATCAAAATCTCCACCCCAGGCATTAAAGCCAAAATCAACAGCTCTAATTTCATCATTTTCATTATTTAAAAATATTAATGTATTATCTCTAGCCCAAGAATCATCATATTCTAATTCATGAACTGAAATATTTTCCTTATTATATAATTGACTAACATCATATTTTACATTTTTACTTTTAATAACATAAACATGTTCATATTTAGCAATAGAAAAAATAATTTCTTTAAATTCGCTAAAAGCCTTATTTCCGCCATCTTCCCAGGTATCAGCTCTATATGGTAATAGGATAATAGTACCACAATGCTTATTACCTTCAAATGGTAATGTAAAGCCATCATTTAATGGATTAGTCATCGAATCTATCCTCCACATTTCCTCTATTTTCTAGATATTTTTGATAATCTACTGTAGATACTGTTAAATCATCATAATCCATAAGTACAGTAGCCTTTGTCTTCTTATATAATTTAATTCTATCAATAATGCTTTGATCAAACACCTCACCTGGAATAATTAGAGGTATTCCTGGTGGATAAATCATTATTGATTCCTTTGAAATTAAACCAATTGCATCATCCAGCTTAACTCTTTTAACTGGAGCCTGATAAGCTACACGTGGTCTCATTACCATCTTAGGGAATGGTGAATCATATTGATATTTAGGATATGTTCTTTTTTCAACATAATATTTTTTTGATATATCCTTTAAAGCATTAATTAAATTAATTAAATGCTCCTTTTTAGTACCAACAGCTAAAATAGCTAAAACAACATATTGTTCTGCAAGCTCCATTTGAACATTATATTCATCCTTTAAAATGTTATATAATTCAAAGCCGTTAATAGTAAGTGATTCTACCTCTATAACGAGTTTTGTACAGTCATATGCATAAGAACCCTGTTTTATAAAATAATCCCTTCCACGGGCCTTTAAACCAGGAATTTTATTAATTTCTTCCCTAGCCTCATTACCTAATTTAATAATTTCATCTAGCTTTTCTTCGCCATGAAAATATAGATAGTGTCTAGCTGATTCTAGTGAAGCTATAAGTAGGTTTGAAGGACTTGTAGTATTAATAACCATCAAAGCCTTAAAAACATCATAATGTGTAACTCTATTACCACTTCTTAAAAGCACTGATGCTTGAGTTAAAGCACCACCAGTTTTATGCATTGAAACGGCAGATAAATCAAAGCCTGCATCAATAGCTGAAATAGGTAAGGCATTGTGGAATGATAAATGAGCACCATGAGCCTCATCAGCTAAGCATATCATATTCTTTTGATGTGCTACTTCTGCTAATTTCTTTAAATCGTTTGTCGCACCAAAATAAGTTGGATTGATAACAAAGATAGCCTTAGCATTTGGATGATTATTAATCTTATCGATATAATCATCAATAGTTGGCTGATTAGATATTTCTAGGTTCTTATCAAATTGTGGCATTACAAATACTGGAATAGCACCAGAAAGAATTAAAGCATTAATTACTGATTTATGGCAATTTCTTGGTAAAATGATTTCCTCATGAGCCTTTACTGTTGCCATAATCATAGCTAAAATACCAGATGATGTACCATTAATTAAGAAAAATGCTTCATCAGCGTGATAGCATTCAGCCATAAGCTTTTGTGATTCTTCTATAACTCCATTAGGGTGATTTAAATTATCTAAGCCTCTAGGTGCATTAACATCGCAATTATATGTTAAATCACCTATATAATCCTTAAATAAATTATCTACATTACCCATATGATGTCCTGGAACATCAAACGGAGAAACATTTTGATTTATATAATTTTTAAGCGCATCTAAAAATGGCATTTTATTTTGATTCATAGCTACTACCCCTTAAATCGTTTTTTAGAAACAAATCTATTATAAAGGATTAAAATTAAAAATCAATAATTATTTTATAATTATT
>CAMOUK010000043.1 GCA_946626535.1 uncultured Caryophanales bacterium | reverse complement strand
CGATTCCGTTCTGTGGCTCCAATAAAAAATAACAATTACAGTTGAATAAACTGTATTTTTTTTATTTTCTTTCAAAGGATAATGTGCCAAATGGCACATACTTTTTAAATACTATATATGAGAAAATATTTATATATTATATAAAAGGGAGGGTTTTATATGAAAAAAATAGCAAAAATATTATTTGCTTTCGCACTAGCTTTTTTAATTATTCCTGCAATACTTCCAAACGTATTTGCAAAACAAACAATTAAAGCTGAAGTGGAAGCTGAAACACCTGATGGTAGTATAGCTAGACCTTATGAAATAGCATCATATGAGGATTTAGCAAAGTTAAGTAGTGCTCCAGCAAATGACAACCCAATATACTTTTCATTAACTAAAAGCTGGGTTTATCATGAAAAATCAAATAAAAATAATATTCAAATATCTAATCATACTTCATCAAAAAAGATTATATGGTTAGATTTAAATGGTGAAACAATCACAAGAGAAGGAGTTAGTACTGACACAAGTACATTTTATATTTCTGGAAATGTAGAAGTTAATATTTATGATTCTAGTAATAGTACTGGTGCAATTCGTATGTGGTTGGATGAAGATTCAAATGATTCAAATATATTTCAGGTTAATACTGGAGCTACCTTAAATATAATGAGTGGTACATATGAATATTATTTTGAATATAACAATTCAATGTATGGTCGTGGTAATCAAATTTCTCACTATGGCGATATTTTTGGTATTTCTGGTGGCAAAGTTAATATATATGATGGTACATTTAAAGCCGCTAACCGAGTTTTATTTTGCAAAAGTTCATCTGATGCAACAATATATAATGGAACTTTTGTTAATGAAAGAAATTATGCCGTTGATGGCAACCGTGTTTTGATTTATATTCCAAATGATTCAGGATATGTTGCTGATATGTTAGCAGAAGGAACAATAATTTCTCCAAGCTATTCAATTACATCAAATTCACAATTATGTGGTGCAAAATATACTTTTACTGCAAACAATTCTGTAAAAATTTGTTCAAATATTCCTGATGGCTCTAGTAGTATTACAATAGATCAAGGCGAAGGCTATATTTTCCATGTTTGGGTAACTAATGCTACATTTAAATGGATGATTAATGATACAGTAATAACTGAAAATTCTCATCCAGCTATTGAATTAATTGGTAATAATAATATTTTAAAAATTAAACCATCATTAGCTAATGGTCTTTTAGATAATTGCCAAATAAGTTTATCATATAAATATCTTGTAAATGGAGTAGAAACAACAAGAGACAATGAAAAAATAGATATTCACGTTAATAGAACTCATTATGTTATTTATTTTGATTCACAAGGCCATGGTGATAGCTTATGTGAATTTATACCAATGTCTGAAAAAAAGAGCGTAACTGAAGTTATTAACAGTATAACTTTCCCTGAAAATGATTATGATTATTTCTTTATGGGATATGCAAGCGATAAATTAAGCAATTATTCAAATTATAATGAGTTTATAAAGGCTGCTAATCAACTAAAGGATGATACAACTATAATTGATAAGGATTATATACTATATGCTGGTTGGAAATCATACGCTGATGATTTTGATATAACATTTAATCAACCAACTGTTAAACAGCTTGCAGCAACTACTGAATTACAAAGCATTGGAAAGGTTAGCTTTTCAGATTTGATTGAAATATCATCTTATTACACTTTATATTCATATTTAAAATTAAAAATTACCGCAGCTGATCTTCATGCTCAATATGATGAAACTGATAAATTAGATTATACTCTTTATTATAAGATTGGAGAGGAAGATTCAAAGGCTTATTCCACTACTGAATATTTTGTTTTGCATAATCTTGGTAATGGAGTTACAGAAGAAGCTGAATTATTTATAAAAATAAATGATCTTTCTACTAGAGATATAACTACAAATTATGTTTCTGAATTATCATACAAGGCATACATATATGATTCTTTAGGCGAAGTATTTAGTTCTTATACAACAGGTGCAAAAACAAATATGTATATGCTTAATACAACATTAGATTCAATTAGCTTATCAGGAACTCACAAGAAAGCATTTAGAGTTGATGATGAATTCACATATGAAGGCTTAGTTGTAACTGCAAATTATAGCGATGGATCAAATCGTGAGGTAACAGGATATAGTGTATCAACACCAGATATGACAACGATTGGTGAAAAGACAGTTACTGTTAGCTTTATAGATGGATCTATTACAAAAGAAAATACATATCAAATTTCAGTTGTTTCTGCTGAAACACCAATATTAGATTCAATTACTTTATCTGGTACATATAAAAAAGAATTTAAAATTGGGGATAGCTTTACATATGAAGGCTTAGTTGTAACTGCACATTATGATGGTAAAGCTGATGCGAAAGTAACAACATTTACTGTATCAACACCAGATATGACAACAGCAGGTGAAAAGACAGTTACAATAACTTATGTCGAAGATGAAATTACAAAGACTGCTGAATACAAAATTAATGTTAAAGCTGATACTCCAATTGAAACAGAACCAGTTGAAACTACTACAGATATAGATCCGACTCCAGCAAAGAAGGGCGGATTAAATGGTGGTGCAGTCGCAGGTATTGTTATTGGTTCAGTTGTTGTTATTGCTTGTATTTGTGTTGGTGGTTTCTTCATTATTAAAAAGAAACGTGCTAAATAAAAATTAAGTTAATCATATACGCCTATACACTTTTGTATGGGCGTTTTGATATTAATTTTATTTTATGTTATAATTATTCTACAATTCATATAAAGGGAGAAAAATATTATGAAAAAAATATCAAAATTATTTGGAATTTTTGGAGTAGCTTCAGTATTTGCATTAACATCATGTAATTTAACTATTATTAATAGTGGTGGAAAAGATACTACAAAAACAGGAGATGCACCACAAACAACTGATAACTATAATTATACAGCAGATGATGCTAATTATATTGTTGATTCAAATACATATAATAGTGCAATCAATTATATAAATGCAGATGATGTTACAGTTCATTCTTATAGTTATAATTATGAGAAAAAACCAGAAAATTTATATATTGAACTTAAGTTTGAAAAAGATGGAAATAACATCAAGGCAACAACTTCAACTAAGATTGGTCTAAATACCAATGAATCAACAACTTATTATGTAATAATTGATGATAATAATGTTAAGCAATTCACTTTGGGAGAAAATAATGCATATGTTGAATCAAAGCTAAGTGTTGATTATGATAAGCTTATTTCAACATCATATTTAAATGATTTATATGCATCATTAACATTTGATTCGAAAACAAATACATATAAGGTTGAAGATTATGAAGCTGTTTTTCCTGTAGGAGATAAAACTGTTAAGCAAAAAATAGATTTAGAGCTTAAATTTGAAAATAAAAAGCTTGTTTCAATCGATTCAACTTTGGATTTGGACGGTTATGTATCTGTTCAATCAATAGAAATTGCATATGGAAATTCGGCATTTGTATTACCTGCTGAAATTGAAGTAGCATTAAAAAAATAAAAATATTAACTACAGCTTGCTGTAGTTTTTATTTTAGTTTGATTGACAATAGAATTATATTTAGATAAAATTATATTATATAGAATCTATTAAAAAGTTAATCAATTTTGGAGGAATAATATGAAAAGATTAGTTACGAGAAGTGATTTTGATGGTCTTGCTTGTGCAATGATGCTTAAGGAATTAAATTTAATTGATGATATTAAATTTGTACATCCAAAGGATGTTCAAGATGGTAAGATTGAATTATCAGAAAATGATATTACAACAAACCTTCCATATGACCCAAGAGTAGGTATTGCATTTGACCATCATGAAAGTGAAATAGATAGATTAAAGGCAATTGAAACAGGTGGAAAGCTAATAATTGATCCAAACGCTCGTAGTGCAGCAAGAGTAGTATATGATTATTATGGTGGAAAAAAGACATTCCCAAGAATTTCAACTGATTTAATTGATGCAGTTGATAAGGGTGATTCAGCTGATTTTACAATTGATGAAATTCTAAACCCAACAAAATGGGTATTATTACATTATATAATGGATCCAAGAACTGGTCTTGGAAGATTCCATGATTTTAGAATTTCTAATTATGATTTAATGATGGAATTAATTGATAAATGCTTAAATCATAATATTGATGAAATAATGGAATTACCTGATGTAAAGGAAAGAACATCATTATATTTTGAACAAGCAGAATTATTTAAAGAACAATTAAAGAGAATTGTTAAGATTTATGATAAGGTTGCAGTTATTGATTTAAGAAATGAAGATATCATTTATGCAGGAAATAGATTTATGGTTTATGCAATGTATCCTGAAACTGAAATATCAGTACATGTTGCATGGGGCTTTAAAAAACAAAATACTGCAGTAATGATTGGTAAGAGTATTGTCAATAAAAAATCTAAGGTTGATATTGGTGAATTATGTCTATCATATGGTGGTGGTGGACACTTCAATGCTGGTACATGCCAATTAGATAATGATATTGTTGATAAGGAATTACCTAACATAATAAATAAGCTTAATGGTAGATAATTTATAATACGGATGATAAAATTCATCCGTATTTTTGTTTTATCTTTTTATTCTTAATAAAAAATGTTATAATTTATAGCGTTTTAGGAGGTTACATTATGATTGAAGTAAAAGATCTTACATTTTCATATTCTGACGATGATAATGCAGTAAAAAATGTTTCTTTTACTGTTAATGATCATGAATGGATCTCTATTATTGGTCACAATGGTTCTGGTAAATCAACTATTGCGAAGCTATTAGTTGGTCTTTTAGAAGCTAAAAGTGGTTCTATTTGTATTGATGGTGTTCAATTAAATGAACAAAATATAAATAAATTAAGACCTAGAATCGGAATAGTATTTCAAAATCCTGATAACCAATTTGTTGGATATAATGTAAAATATGATATCGCATTTGGATTAGAAAACCATATGGTTCCACAGCCTGAAATGATGGAATTAATTGATAAATATACAAAAATGGTAGACATGAATGAATTTTTATCAAGAGAACCACAAACATTATCAGGTGGCCAAAAACAAAGAGTCGCAATAGCTGGTATTTTAGCATTAAATTGCGATATTATCATATTAGATGAGGCAACTTCTATGCTAGATCCTCAAGGAACTAAGGAAATAATAGAAATAATAGATGAGCTTCATAAAAATCATAATAAGACAATAATCACAATTACACATGACCTAAATTTTGCTGCTAAAAGTGACAGAATTTTAGTTATGCGTGAGGGTGAATTAATATTATCTGGAACACCAGAGGAAGTATTTGAAAGAAGAGATGTTTTATTGTCTTCTAATTTAGATATGCCATTTGGCTTAAGGGCAGCCTTCTTGGCAAAGGAAGATGATAAATTAAATAAAAATAAGGAGCTAATTGATGCCTTATGGGAATATCATTTAAAGAAGTAAGCCACTATTTTAGAGGCTTAAAGAAAAAGGATATTACAATTGCCCTTGATAATATATCCTTAGACATTAACGAGAAGAATGAATTCGTAGCTTTAGTTGGTAAAACAGGCTCAGGTAAATCTACATTGATTAAGCATATGAATGGCTTATTATTACCTTCAAAGGGTAATGTATGTATATTTGATTCTGTATTAACTCCTAAAAAGAGAAAGAATCCAAAACTAAAACAAGTAAGAAAAAGAATTGGATTTGTATTCCAATTCCCTGAATATCAATTATTTGAAGAGACTGTATTAAAAGACATAATGTTCGCACCAATAAATTTTGGCTTTAAGCAGGATGAAGCAAAGGCTAAGGCAATAGAAATTGCTAAGCTATTAAAAATTGAAGAAATCCTAAATAAATCACCATTTAATCTATCTGGTGGTCAAATGCGTAAGGTAGCTATTGCTGGTATTTTAGCATACGACCCTGATATTTTATTATTGGATGAGCCAACAAGAGGATTAGATCCACTTGGAGCTAAAGAAATTATGGAATTATTTTATGATATCCATAAGAATACAGGTAAAACAATTATTATCATCACTCATGATATGAATTTAGTATATAAATATGCAACAAGAGTTGTAGTTATGAAAAATTCAAGAATAACATATGATGGTAATAAAGAAGAACTATTTGAATCTGATATTTATAAAGATAATAATCTTGCAAAGCCTGAGGTATTAGAATTAATTGATTATTTAAATGCTAAATTAAATTTAAATATTGGTTATGATACATATACATTAGAGGATTTATTAGATAAATTAAAAAATATTGAGGCAGGTGATAACAATGAATAATATCACCTTTGGTCAATATATTCCTGGAAAAAGCTGGATATATAAATTAGATCCAAGAACTAAAATATTTTTGACAATTGCCTTAATTGTTTTAATATTTTTAATTCCAGACTTATTATGGATGACATGTGCACTTGGAGTATTTTTAATAATATTTTTAACTACACGTATCTCCCTAATAAAAGTATTAAAAAGCTTAAAGGGTGTAATCTTTTTGTTGTTATTTACTGTTGTATTACAGCTAATATACACAAAAGGCACAACTTCAGATCCAACCCCATTATATACATTTAATATGCAAATAGGCTTATGGCAATTATTAATATGCTTAGGAATTATTATTTTATATTTCTTTATAAAAAAATATTTACCATTTAGAACATTATTTTTCTTATTGGTTATTGCTATATGCTTTATTGTATTATGGAAAAATCCATTTGTTGATACTGGAAGTAAATTCTCATGGATATGGCCATTTGAAAATATGAAATGGGCAGATTTTAATTTTGATGTCTATATGACAGGATTAAAGAAAAGTGGATTTATTTTCATTAGATTTGTATTAATGATTTCAATTACACAAATGCTAACATTAACTACTATGTCTATGGATATTAATAATGGTCTTGAGTGGCTATTATCTCCATTAAAGCTTATTAAATTACCAGTTAGTACATTCGCCATGCTAGTGTCATTAACATTAAGATTTATACCAACATTATTAAGCGAAAGTAGAAAAATAATGAATGCTCAAGCATCTCGTGGTGTTGATTTTAATGAAGGAAGCCTAAAGGATAAGGTTAATCAGGTTATTGCTTTATTAATACCAATGCTTGTAATATCATTTAAACGTGCAGATGAATTATCAGATGCAATGGAAGCAAGAGGATATGTAATTGGAGCTAAAAGAACAAGAATAGATATATTAAAATTTAGATTCTTAGATTATTTTGCGTTATTTGTAGTTATATCAATGTTTGTTGCTGTAATATTACATATGGTAGGTGTTTATTGATGAGATATAAATGTATTGTTTCATATGACGGCTACAATTATATGGGCTTTCAGGTTCAGGATAATGAAATAACAATTGAATTATGCATAGAAAACGCACTTAAAAAAATGCTTGGTGAGGATATAAAAATATATCCATCAGGTAGAACTGATAGATATGTTCACGCAATCGCTCAGGTTTTTCATTTTGATTATGAAAAGGATTTGCCTGATTCAGGTATAAAAAGAGGAATAAACGCCTTTTTACCTGATGATATCCATATCATGGATGTAAAACATGTAGATGATAGCTTTCATTCAAGATTTAGTGCTAAATCTAAGGAATATAGATATTATATTAATATTGGTGAATATAACCCACTAACAATAAGATATATGCCTAATATCACAAATTTAGATGTTGATAAAATGGATGAGGCAATTAAATTATTTATAGGTACACACAATTTTAAAGGCTTCGCATCAGCTCAAATTGATGAAAGAAAAGATACAGTAAAAACAATTTATGATGCTCATATAAATAGATTAGATGATAAATTAGAATTTGTTTTTATAGGCACAGGCTTTTTAAAATATCAAATAAGAAGAATGATGGGTATTTTAATAGATATAGGTAGAGGCTTTTCTAAAAAAGAAATGATTTTAGATGTATTAGAAAAATGTGATCCTAAAATCAGTCATAAGGTTGCACCTGGATGTGGATTATATTTATACAAAGTTAATTATGAGGATTATAATGGATAAAAAAGAATTAGGTGTTTATTATAAGCATAATGGATGTAATTGCTGTCAAGCAGTTATATTATGCTATAAAGATATATTAAATTTAGATGAAGATACTCTTAAAAAGCTAGGTTCCGGCTTTGGTGTAGGTATGGGTTGTATGGAAGCAACATGTGGAGCTTTAGTTGGTGCTAATATTGTATTAGGACTTTTAAATGATGGTTCATTATTAACAATGAAGAAATCTAAAGTATTATTAGAAAGATTCAAAGAATTATCAAAGGATACAATCTGTAAAAACCTTAAAGGAATTGATACAGGTGTTGTATTAACATCATGTGATGATTGTGTAAGAAACGCAATTCAATCATTAGATGAAATGATAAATGATTAATATTTATTAGGTGAATGAGATGCATTCACCTTTTTATTATGTTGGTCGAATGACCTACATGAAAACCGCCTGCTATGCAGGTGAGAATCGAAAAGCGGTAGCGTTGCATAAAATAAAAACCTCCAATATAATGTAATTGGTCTGGCAACCGAAAACATTATAAGGAGGCAATCAAATGGCAACGAAACCAAATGACGATAATAGTTTATCACATACAAGATGGAATTGTAAGTACCATATAGTATTCATACCAAAATATAGAAGAAAAGAAATATATGGGAAGATAAGAGAGGATATTGGAAAAATACTGAGAACACTGTGTGAATATAAAGAGGTAGAGATAATAGAAGCATATGCAATGAAAGATCATATACATATGCTTGTTGCGATACCTCCAAAGTTAGCAGTTTCAACATTCATGGGATATTTGAAAGGAAAGAGTAGTCTCATGATATTTGAGAAACATGCAAATTTGAAATATAAATATGGCAATAGAAACTTTTGGGCGAAAGGGTATTTTGTGTCAACAGTTGGATTGAAGGATGAGGTAGTAAGAGAGTACATCAAAAATCAAGAACTGGAAGATATGAAAGAAGATAAGCTCACTTCAAAGGAGTATGAAGACCCATTCAAAGGAGCCCAAAAGAAATAGCCGCTTGATATAGCGGCTGCCAGTGTGAAACACGGTTGTCAGGCTTTTCACATGACCCTTGAGGGTCCTGTGAAGTAATAGGCGCTTATAGCGTAGCCGAAAAACCACCCGTTGAACGGGTGGATTGTTATT
>CAMOUK010000042.1 GCA_946626535.1 uncultured Caryophanales bacterium | reverse complement strand
ACCATCTAATATTTCAGGGAAGCCTGTAACATCAGAAATATCAATTGCCTTAACACCACCAGCAATTAAAACCTTCTTAGTTCCTCCAGTAGATACAATTTCAAAGCCTAGCTCCTCTAGACCCTTACAAAATTCAACAACACCAGTTTTATCTGTAACACTAACTAACGCTCTTCTCATTTTTAATTCTCCTCACACATCTTTTTGACAACTAAAGGGTATAATTCATGCTCAACCGCATGAATCTTAGTCTCTAGCTCATCTAAATTATCACCATCATAATAAAAAGCACTTTGCTCAATAATCTTACCGCTATCCATTCCGCTATCAACATAGTGAATTGTAACGCCATAAACCTTAACGCCATAATTGAAGGCATCAAGAATACCGTGAGCTCCCTTAAATGATGGTAGTAGGGCTGGATGGATATTAATAATCTTGCCCTCATATGCACCTAATAAGGTTTTTCCGCATATTCTCATATAGCCAGCAAGACAAATTAAATCAACATCAAGCTCCCTTAATTTTTCAACTATAATCGCCTCATATTCACTTTTCTTATCATAATCTCTAGGATTAAAGATAAATGAATTAATATTGTGATTTTTAGCTCTTTCAATTACATACGCATTTGGATTGTCACAAACCATTAAAACGACCTTAGCATTGATAAAGCCTTCTTCTACCTTATTTACTAAAACTTCAAAATTTGTTCCAGATCCGCTTGCAAATATTGCAATTTTCTTCATTATTTATGAATCTCAACTTTCCCAGCATTATTAGTAACACTACCAATAATATAGGCCTTATCACCATGCTTAGCTAAAATATCGATAACCTTATTGGCATCTTCATTATTTTCAACTGCAATAACCATACCGATACCCATATTATAGATATTAAACATTTCTCTATGATCAACCTTACCATATTTTTCTAAGAACTTAAATACAGGTAAAATTGGCCATGAGCCTTCCTTAATATCTAAGCCCATTTGGTCAGTTAATATTCTTGGAATGTTCTCATCGAAGCCTCCACCAGTAATGTGGGCAACACCGTGAACATCTACATTTTTAATTACATCTAAAACCTGCTTACAATAAATTCTTGTTGGAGTTAGGAATACTTCACCTAAAACACCACCTAATTCCTCATTATAAGCATGAAGATCAAATTTATTATCACTAATAATTTTTCTAACTAGTGAAAAGCCATTTGAATGTACACCAGTTGATGCGATACCTACTAAAACATCGCCAGGTTTAACCTTTGAATCATCAATAAGCTTTGATTTTTCAACAACACCAACTGCAAAGCCAGCGATGTCATACTCACCATCAGCATACATACCTGGCATTTCAGCAGTTTCTCCACCTATTAATGCACAGCCAGCTTGAACACAACCATCAGCAATACCTGATACAATCTTTTCAAGCTTTTCAGGAATAGCATGTCCTAATGCTACGTAATCTAAGAAATATAGTGGTTCAGCTCCTTGAGCTAAAACATCGTTAACGCACATAGCAACAGCATCGATACCGATAGTATCATGCTTATCCATTTCAAATGCTAATTTTAATTTTGTACCAACACCGTCAGTACCAGATACTAGCATAGGCTCCTTATAACCCAAACTAGCTAAATCAAACATGCCACCAAAAGAACCGATACCAGAAACGCATCCTGGTCTATCTGTTCTTTTAACATGCTTTTTATATCTTCTTACTGCTTCATATCCTGCTTCTAGATCTACTCCACCAGAAGCATATGCCTTTGAACCCATCCTTTAAATCTCCTTATGCTAATTTTTGTAATCTTGCATATATTTCTTCATATGCACCCATAACATCGCCTAAATCTCTTCTAAATCTATCCTTATCTAGATGATCATTAGTCTTTGCATCCCATAATCTACAGCAATCTGGAGAAATTTCATCAGCTAATACAATCTTACCATCAGCTGTCTTACCAAATTCAACCTTGAAATCTACAAGCTTAACACCAATTTCTAAGAACATCTTCTTTAATTCTTCATTAATCTTAGCAGTTAAAGCATAGATTTGTTTTAATTCATCATATGATGCAGCACCAACTGCAACAGCATGATGGTCGTTAATTAGAGGATCACCTAAAGCATCATTCTTATAACAAATCTCAAAAATTGTATTCTTTGCTGGTGTACCTTCAGTAATGCCTAATCTTTTAGCCATAGAACCAGCAATAATATTTCTTACAATTACCTCAAGTGGGAAAATATCAACCTTATAGCATAATTGATCAGTATCATTTAATGTCTTAATATAGTGAGTTGGAATACCAGCCTTAATAAGTCTGTTATAAATAATAGTTGTGATCTTATTATTTAATTCACCCTTTTTAGCAAATTGAGCATGCTTAGCACCATTTCCTGCAGTAGCATCATCCTTATAATGCATTACGATGATGTTTGCATCATCTGTTGCGTAAACCTGCTTAGCTTTTCCTTCATAAAGTAATTCTTTCTTTTCCATAATCTTCTTCTCCCCTTATCTTACTTTTTAAAATATTTTACAGCATTTTCAAATATATCTTGCTTCTTATTACCAGAAATATTCTTAAATAAATTCTCTTCATATCTTTCAGAATGTCCCATCTTACCTAGGATTAAGCCATCCTTTGAAATAATACCCTCAATAGCGTAATTTGAGCCATTTGGATTATATGGAGAATCATTTGTGATATTTCCTTCTAAATCAGTATAGCAGAATGCGATTTGTCCATTTTCATATAATTCCTTTGCCATACTTCTTGAAACAACAAATTTACCTTCACCATGAGATACTGCAATGCTATGAAGCTCACCGCCCTCATATGATGAAAGCCAAGGTGATGCGTTTGTCATAACCTTTGTAGTTACAATTTGTGAAACGTGTCTATTGATATCATTTCTAAATAATGTAGGTGAATTCTTATT
The DNA here is from genome assembly GCA_946626535.1 of uncultured Caryophanales bacterium. The sequence continues at coordinate 6,350 of CAMOUK010000042.1, read as the reverse complement.
AACCATACCTAATCTACCATATGGTAATAATCCTGATTTAACTAATGCTTGGAATCCGTTACAAATACCTAGGATTAATCCTTTTCTATCGATTAATCTATGGATAGCATTCATAACCTTTTCTTGATTTAATACATTGGCAATAAATTTACCAGAACCATCTGGTTCATCACCAGAGCTGAATCCACCTGAAAGAACAAATATATCACAGCTATCGATATTTTTTGCCATCTCATTGATAGAATCAAAAATATCCTTACTTGTTAAATTCTTAAATACTGAAACCTTTATTTCAGCACCAGCCTTCTTAAAGGCCTTAGTTGTATCGTAGTCACAGTTTGTTCCAGGGAAAACAGGGAAATATGCAACTACCTTATTCTTATTATTTAATAAATTAACTTCCTTTTGATAAGGCTTGAAGCTATATGATTTATCCTCATTTTTAGCTACATCCTTATAAACCTTAGTAAATTTATCTCTATTTTCTTCAAATAATTCTTCTAGTTTAAATTTAACATTATTAAATGTGCCATACTTAGAATAATTTGTAGAACCAACTAAAATTGCATTCTCATAATCTAAGTCATCATATGCTTCAACTAAAATTGAACCATAGTTATAAGCATCAAGCAGCTTCTCATCATAATTGATATCAAAGCCAATCTTATTACCGAAGCTCATCTTTGAAGCAGCCTCAATTAAGCCACCAAAGCCTAAAGCATAAGCTGAAATAATTTTCTTTTCAGAAATAGCCTTTGTAACAAAGCTAAAGTTCTTCTTTAATTCTTCAACATTAGGCATATAGTTTTCTAATTCAGTATGCTTAATTAAATATAATTTAGAATCAGGCTTCTTAAAATCAGTTGAAATAACATTTCTAGCATCAACTGTTGTAATACCAAATGCCATTAGCATAGGTGGAACGTGGATATTTTGGAATGTACCACTCATAGAATCCTTACCACCAATTGAAGGTAGACCTAATTCAACCTGCATCTTTAAAGCACCTAATAGTGCTGCAAGTGGCTTACCCCAAGTTGTATCCTCATGCATTCTTTCAAAATATTCTTGATAAGAAAATCTCATATTAGAATAATCAGCACCAGCAGCTACAACCTTAGCACATGCCTCAACAACAGCGTAAGCTGCACCATGGTATGGGCTAAAGCTTGTAATGAATGGGTTATAACCATAAGCCATAATAGAAGCTGTATTAGTAAAGCCATTCTTTACTGGAAGCTTTTGAACAGATACCTGTTCTTCTGATCTTTGATACTTTCCACCAAATGGCATTAATACTGTTGAACAACCAATAGTTGAGTCAAACATTTCAATTAAACCCTTTTGGCTAACTACATTATCATCACTTAAAGTATCTTTAACTCTTTCTTTTACTGATTTTTCTTCCTTAATAAATGGATTTTTATTTTCTACAGCACCAATTCTTGCCTTTGCGTAATGATTAGCACCAGCAGAATCGATAAATTCTCTAGATAAATCAACGATTTTTCTTCCCTTATAATACATTACAAGTCTAGGCTCTTTTGTAACTGTCGCAACCTTAGAAACTAAGATATTTTCCTCCTCAGCATATTTGATGAATTGATCAACATCCTTTGGAGCGATAACTACAGCCATTCTTTCTTGTGATTCTGATATCGCAAGTTCTGTAGCGTTAAGTCCACTATATTTAGTTGGAACGTTATCAAGGATAATTTCTAAGCCTGGAGCTAGTTCACCAATAGCTACTGATACACCACCAGCACCAAAGTCATTAGATTTCTTAATTAGCTTAGTAACCTCTTCTCTTCTAAATAGGTGAGAAATTTTTCTTTCTTCAGGAGCGTTACCCTTTTGAACCTCACTTGAACAAACCTCAATTGATTTTGTTGTATGTTCTTTAGATGAACCTGTTGCACCACCGATACCATCACGACCTGTCTTGCCACCTAAAAGAAGGATAACATCGCCAGGAGCTGGGCTTTCTCTTCTAATTACATCAGCCTTAACAGCACCAACAACAGCACCAACCTCTAATCTTTTAGCAACATAATCTGGATGATATAATTCTCTAACAAATGTTGTAGCTAAACCAATTTGGTTACCATATGAAGAATAACCAGCAGCAGCCTTAGTTGAAATGATACGTTGTGGAAGCTTACCCTCCATAGTATCCTTTACTTCTTTATAAATATCACCAGCACCAGTTACTCTCATTGCTTGATATACATAAGCTCTACCAGATAGTGGGTCTCTAATTGCGCCACCAAGACATGTTGATGCGCCACCAAATGGTTCGATTTCAGTTGGATGGTTATGTGTTTCATTTTTAAATTGTAATAACCACTTTTCCATCTTTCCATCAACATCAACGTTAACAAAAATTGAACAAGCATTATTTTCTTCAGATTCCTCTAAATCATTAAGCTTACCAATCTTCTTTAAGTATCTAGCGCCAATTGTTGCTAAATCCATTAAACAAAGCTTCTTATTCTCTCTATTTAAATCTTTTCTAATCTTCTTATATAATTCTAATGATTCTTCAAGCTCATTTTTCATGAATGAATCATCAATTGTAATTTCAGTTAAAATTGTTCCAAATGTAGTATGTCTACAGTGATCTGACCAATATGTATCTAAGATTCTTAATTCTGTTTCCCAAGGATCTCTTCCTTCCTTCTTGAAATAGTCGATAACACATTTCAAGTCATCCTTGTTCATAGCTAAGCCCATCTTAGAAATATAAACATCAAGGAAGTTTTCCTTCATATTTGTAAAATCATAAATAACCTCAACAGGCTTAATTGGAGCTTGCTCTAAATCAGATAGAACTGATAGATCCTTTTCTCTAGCTTCAACTGCGTTAATTAAATATTTTTTAATTCTATTTAAATCCTTATTAGAAGTTGAATCATCTAAAATAATAATCTTACCACTTCTAATATTGATTTGAGCATCTGGATCAATTAGCTTAACGCAATCTATTGCTGAAGAAGCTCTTTGGTCAAATTGACCAGGAAGATATTCAATAGCTACATATTTCTTATCCCTTAAATTTAAGCTATATGTTACAGAATCTGTAACTATTTCTCCAAATACCTTATATTTAGCCTTTTCAACTAATTCCTTAGAAAAACCAAATAAATCATAAACATTAATATATCTTAAATCCTTAAGATGTAAATTAAGGTTTAAATTTAATTCAGCCTCTAATGATTTTGCCTCAACCTGATAATTTTTATGCTTTTCTACAAAAATACGATAATCCATAACTACTCCTCAAACCTATTTTTATATTCTTTATTATATTCAGTAATACTCATATTAGTGAAAGTAATATGAGCCATTTTTCTATTTTTTCTAACATCAGCCTTATGATAATCATGAATATGAATGTTATCACTTTCAACAAAAGATTTCATATTATCATAATCAAATCCTAATATATTTTTCATAATTGTAGGACTTATTAATTTTGGAACCTCTAAAGGTAGTCCAAGTAAGAATCTTGCAAGCTCCCTATATTGATTTGTCGTACAGCCCTCAATAGTATAGTGTCCACTATTATGAGGCCTTGGGGCCATTTCGTTAAAATAAAATTTGTCACCCTTGACAAAATATTCAATAGTTAATATTCCTAAATAATCAGCTTTTTCCATAAAGGCATATGAAGCATTTTTAATTTCTTCAAATATAGCCTTGTTCTCTTCAGCGATTACTAAATCTAATATTCCTCTTTTATGAATATTTATAGTCATCGGAAATGATATTATTTGATTTTTACTTCTAACCATTATAATTGAAGTTTCAAAATCATATTTGATAAATTCCTCTAATATTCCTTCACCATCTAAATAAGGCGAAACCTTATCTATATCTTCTTCACTTTTTATAACAACCTGACCATGACCATCATAGCCTAACGTTGTTGTTTTATATACACAAGGCATTCCAATTTCTTTTATGCCATCTAATAAATCCTTTTTTGAATTAACAGCTTTAAATTTTGGAGTGTTTAATCCTAAATTTTTCGCATTTGTCTTTTCTCTAATTCTATTTTGTGAATCAAAGAGTGGTTCAATTCCTTGTAAGAAATTATATTTATCCTTTAAAAACTTCAACTGTTCTGCCGGAACATTTTCAAATTCATAGGTCAAAACATCACATTTATCTCCTAATTTCTTTAAGCCCTCTAAATCGCTATATTCGCTAACTATAGTTTCATCGCAAACAAAGCTTGCAGGACATTTAGGATTAGGATCAAGACAGATTGCTTTAGCACCTAAATTATGAATTTCTTCTGCCAGCATCATACCAAGCTGACCACCACCAATAATACCGATAGTTACCATAAATCTCTCCTAAAGAAAACAAAAAAAGGGCGACAAAAGATATGCCCTCCCTATGACATTTTAATAAGATAAATATTAACTTGCATCTCTGGTTTTAACATACAAAACTCCGATCCAAGTGTCTCTTCTTATAAAAATTAATTTGGTAGTCCCAAAATTTAAGGCTTTGGGGTAGAGACTTGCTTTCCATATTAAAGCTATTATACCAAATTTTGCTACCCTATTATTGTAGCATATTAAATTTTAAAAATAAATAATAAACTTATTGAAAACGATTAATTTTTATATATTAATATATAAAGCTAGATTGAATCCTTCTAATTCAAAGTATTCATTATAAAGTTTATTGAACCACACTATCATTAGCCATTATTTTTTCAATTTCATCTATAATTTTAGAATAATCTTCTTCATCAATTCTATACATTCTTGCCTTATAGTCACAATGAAATGCTTCACCAATTTGAGTTAATACTCTAATAGTATTATTATCATATAGCCAAACAACTATATACCTCGAACGAGGAGCGACATCAATATATTCTTTTTTTCGAATCATCGAAATGTCATAAAGAACATTTAACCCTTCATAATCAAGAGCAACCTCTTCATAATTTATATTACACATTTGTTCAAACAATACATCATCAATATCTCTATGATAACTAGTACTATCAAAATCATTTTTGATATATTTACCAACAGCCAATTGATGATGTTCATCTTTTTCTTCCAAAAACATTTCTATTTTAGAATATTTGTCAACATATTGCCTATTCTCAATATCGATTTTAGATGGCTGAGATACATATATAAAAAAACATATAATCGAAATAATTATTATAAGAAATATACTTATGGAAATAATAATCTTTTTTTTCATAAAATCCCCTAAATCAAAATCTATCAACTCGATCAATCTTAAAAAGATGAATCTTACAAATTATACTGCCTCTATTACACATAATCAAATAAAAAAACAGCATTTAATCATCAAATTAATAGCTGTTCTATAATAATATTACTACAATAGATATTCCTCTAATGTTTTCATCACTATATTTATATCTGTTTGTTTATTAATAAAATCCTTTATTCTACTTGAGCCCTTCATTCCCTTAATATAACAAGAAATATGAGTACGCATTTCAAGTAGTGCTAGATGCTCATCTTTTATCTTTAATAGATATTCATAATGCTTCTTTATAGTGTCAAATATTTCTTTATTTGTTGGTTTTTCTATAATTTTATTATCATAAAAATAGGCATTTAATTCTCTAAAGATAAATGGATTACCTAAGGCACCTCTTGCGATTGCGACCGCATCACAGCCTGTATATTCTAGCATATGCTTAGCACTTTCTATATCTGTAACATCACCATTACCAATTACAGGAATAGAAACAGCTTCCTTAACTGCCTTAATATAATCTAAATTAGCCTTACCAGAATATAGCTGGCTTCTAGTTCTTGCGTGAATTGTTATAGCCTTAGCTCCAGCCTTCTCTATTATCTTTGCGACCTCAACACAGTTAATAGAATTCATATCCCAGCCAGCTCTAATCTTAACTGTAACTGGCTTTTTAACTGCCTTTACGATACTTGAAACAATATCATAAATTTTATCTGGATCCTTTAATAATGCTGAGCCAGCTCCTGATTTAATAACCTTATTGACAGGACAGCCCATATTAATATCAATAATATCAGCATTACTATATTCATCTATGAACTTGGCACCATAAACCATAGATTCTACATCGCTACCAAATAGCTGAATAGCTACTGGATGCTCCAAATCATTTACCTTGACCATATTGATGGTCTTTTTATTTTTAAAGCATATCGCCTTATCTGAAACCATCTCACCAACAACAAATGAAGCCCCATACTCTTTACAGATTATTCTAAATGCTTCATTAGTTATTCCAGCCATTGGAGCTAATATGAATTTTGTAGGAATATCTATATTTCCTATCTTTAAGCCCATTAAATCAC
>CAMOUK010000041.1 GCA_946626535.1 uncultured Caryophanales bacterium | reverse complement strand
CCCTTTTAATCTGTATAATCAGTATCAATTATTATATTAAATTTATAATCATCAAATTTATTTTCTAAATTATTCTTTATTTCTTCTACTTTTTCATTTCTATTGTTCTCGTCAAAATCAAATATGACATCAAAAAGTACATATTTTTTTATTTCATCTACATAAAATCCATGCATTTGAATTATATGCTCATAATTCTTTAATAATTCAATTAAATATTCTTTTATTTCTAATGATTTAACAGTTGAATTATTAGATGCATAAACTCCTATAGTTAAAACTATTTGGAATTTTTCATATGCCGCATTTTGAATTTGACGTTCTAGATACTGAATATCTTTAGCTGTTAATTTATCATCTATTTCAATATGAACTGAGCCAATAAATTTATTTGGTCCATAGCTATTAATGATTAAATCATATACACCTTTAACTTCACTTGATGTAGACATAATTAAATTCTTAATTGCTTCTGATTTCTCACTATCAAATCTATCTCCAATAATTTGTGACAATGATTCCCTTAAGGCTTCAAAGCCTGATTTTATAATAAACAGACCAATTAATATACCTAAATAACCTTCAATATAAACATTTGTTGTTAAAGATATTATTAAAGCAACTAATGTTGAAAGTGAAAGTATAGAATCAAATAGCGCATCAAGACCAGAAGCCTTTAAGGCATCTGAGGCAACCTTTTTACCTTTATATCTAAAATATAAGCCTAATAATAATTTTACAACAATAGCTACTGAAATAATTATTATAGATGTTGTATCATATAAAGGCTTTTGACCATCAATTAATGATTTAATAGATTCATATATTGCTGTAAAGCCAGCAAATAAAATAATAAATGCTATTAAAGATGATGTTAAATATTCTATTCTCCCATAGCCATATGGATGCTTTTTATTTGGTTTTTTACCTGCAAGCTTAGTACCTATAATGGTAATAAGTGAGCTTAAGGCGTCTGTTAAATTATTAACTGCATCCATTATAATTGCTATAGATGAGGCAATTATACCAACAAATGCTTTAAATGCAACAAGTAATATATTAACAATTATTCCTACAAAGGATGTTTTAACTATTTCTTTTTCTCTATTCATAGCATCACCTTCTTTTTCTTATTTTAACATAATTATTATATAAAGTAAAAAATAGGGAATGCTCCCTATTTCATATTATCATAATAATAAATTGCACAAATTGTTTTAGCATCCTTTATTATTCCATCATTAATCATCTGTCTAACCTTATCTAGTGGAATAAATTCTGTTAAAACCATTTCATCCTCATCAAAATGAGTATGACTTATCTCATATTTATCTGTGAAATATAAATATATTATTTCATTTGTATATCCACATGTTGGATATATTTTACCTAAATACTTTAATTCATTTGTCTTATTACCAGTTTCTTCTTCAAATTCTCTAATGGCAGCCTTTAATGGCTCTTCATTTTTTTCTAGCTTACCAGCAGGAATTTCATACATTACTTCATTATATGCATATCTAAACTGTTTAATTAATAAAACCTCTTTTTTTGAATTAATACATAGTATTGCAGCGCCACCACTATGTCTAATATATTCTCTAATGCTTTCATTACCATTAGGACATAAAACTCTATCCTTATATAGCTTAACTACTCTACCATCATATATTAATGTATTGTCTAATTGTTTTTCTTCTAAATTCATTCTTCCCATATTCCTTTTCTATGGTTTTCTTTCCATTCATACATCATGACATCGGCTCTATCAATAAATTCTGAGATAGATTCATTTGGAATATATTTAGAATATCCTATACTAGCGGCAAAGGTATATTCCTTATCATATTCATCATTAATAGAGCTTATCACCCTTAATAATTCTTCTGTATATGGCTTAACCTCATCGTCTGTTAAATCAAATACAACTACAAATTCATCTCCACCATATCTAGCAATAAATCCAAATTTCTTATCAACAAATTTTTTTAAAGCTCTAGAAAAAATTCTTAAGGCTTCATCACCTTCAACATGACCATATTGGTCATTTATTTTTTTAAAGCCATCAATATCAATCATAAACAAGAATAGACTATTAGATCTTTCAACTCTTTCTTCTAAAAATTTAAATAAGAATTTTCTTGTACATACACCAGTTAAAGAATCCATAGCTATTTGTTCTTGTATTAGTTGAATAAATACTATAATTGCTGAAAAGCTTATACATGCTTCAAGAAGTAAGGCATCAGTATTAAGTAAAGAACTAATTAGCACTTGACCTATAGCTCCTAAAAATGACATAGCAAAAAATATTATTACTGCGACATAGGATTCCTTATATGGAGTATATTTAGGATTCTTTAATCTAAGCTCTGAACGCACTAAAGCACTAACTATATAAAAACCTGTAAATACAAATTGTAAAAAGTTGGCAGGTCCTCTTTGGTATTGACCAGCATCATCAATATAAAATATGATATGTGAAGCTGGAGATATTAATACTAATAAACAAAAAACTGTAGCTGGAATTGCAAGTAATGCTATTTGTCTTTTCTTAACGAATATTGGAAATCCATCAATTGAATCTGCAAGCATCATACCAGAAAAGCAAATAGAAATTAGTCCAATAAAATAAGCAATTTGAATTAATCCGTTAACCCAAGGTATAACAGTCATATATTTAATTTTAATTAATATATTTAATGTATCAAAAAACAAGGTAACAAGAGCTGATACCATAGAAAAAATAAATAATTTTGACGTTCTTTTTGGAATAGATTTTTCTCTTAATGTCTTATAAATTAAAAATATTACAATTAATGAGCAAAACGATGACATTATGAAAATACCAATATAACTCATAGTAATTTACCTCAAAATAATCATTTATCAATTAATTATATCATATTTATAACAAAAAAACCAAAAATATTATTTCATACTTTTGGTTTTACATTCTATTCGAAGACTAACTCAGAAACCTCAGGCTCTGGATCAGACATTCTCATGCCTAAGAATCCCTTCTTTTTAATTTTTAATAAGAAAATAATCAAGAATATAATTGATATTATTAAAATTATTGTATTTGATATACCCATAGATAGACCTGCACATAGTGTTGGTCTCATATCTGGGTTTATTATATGCATTAGGTATAAGAATATTATTCTTGAACCTATTCTAGATAAATTTAAGATAGTTGATAGCTTAGTTTGACCAAAGCCATAAAGTAAGCCAAGTACTGCTGCTGCTATACCTAAAGAAATAATTGAAAGTGAATCCCATACAAATATTTCTTTAACCATGCTTTTATATATTTCAGCATTTGCATCAGGACTTGAGAATAATTCAGTTAATTCATTGATGAATACAAATCTCATTAAAATATATCCTAAAAGTGAAACACCTGTAACACTAATTAAGGTAACAAAGAAAGCCTTAATTGCTCTTTTCATATTTCTATTACCTAAATTTTGGGAAACAATAGTTGATTCTCCTTCTTCAAATGAATTTGTTGGAGATGTGATTAAACCACACATATTATTTGATACACCTAGTGTACCAACAATTAGTGAACCAATTACCGCATCTGATGTATAGCTATTCCAATAATGTCCACACATCGCATTAACAACAACCTTACCCAATGACATTACAAATTTACCTAAAAAGATTGGAATAGATAATTGTAATATAGGTCTAACATATTTCTTCTTTGGTAAAATCATCTTTAATGATAATCTTAAAATATTATTTTTACCAAACATAATAAACATAGCTATTGCTGTTAACAATCCTTGAGCTATTATAGTTGCAACCTCAACCATAATAATATTTCTTAAATTAATACCAAATACGAATAAGCATGTTAATGAAATCTTTACAACAAGTACTAATAAATTTAATAGCATTATTATCTTAGAATTACCCTTAGCCTTTTCTAAACCAATAAATACACTATTCAATGAAACAAATACTAATTCTAATAATTGTAAAGCAAAATAAGCTTGAACCTCGCCATTTCCGGCATCAGGTACAGCACACATAGAAAGTATTGGATAAGTTAATGGTATAAATATTAAAGCTAATATAGCACTTAATACAATTGACATAAAAAACATATTAGATGAAGCATATCTTGCATCCTTTACAGAGCCAGCTCCATAAAAACGCGATACGAGTACTGCTCCACCAGCAGCTAGACCTCCACCAAAGGCGGATATAGTTGATTTAATTTGATTTATAGCAACAACATTAGTTTGAGCAGATGTTGATATTTGTGCACATATAGCCGCATCAATTAATGAATAAAAACTATTAAATAATTGATATATAGCTAGAGGAGCAATAATTAAGAATGTGGCTTTCCACAAATTATCAGATAATATCATTTTTCTACGCATTACTTGTTTATTTTGCATAATTTACTCTCCTCCTTGCACATAAATTATAGACCTATTTTTTAAAAATAAAAGGAAAAATTAGCACAATTTTAAAATAAAAATTAAAAAGAAAACACTTTTATATTTAACAAATAATAATATAAGTGGTAAAATAAAACAGTGTTTTGGGAGGCACTAGATTATGGAAGTTTATCAAATATTATTTCCACTTGCCTTAATATTAGTTTTATCTAAATTATTATCAATAGGTGCTAGAAAGCTAGGAATGCCACAGGTAATAGGCTTACTTTTAACAGGTATATTGTTAGGTTTAATAACATTAATACCAGATCAGCAGGTTATAACTGCTGACGGAAATAAAGGAATTGCCTTCTTTGCCGAAGTCGGTGTAGTTCTAATTATGTTTTCAGCAGGTCTTGAAACAGATATTAAGCAAGTTAAGCAAACAGGATTATCATCAATCGTAATTACAACTTTAGGAGTAGTTGTACCACTGTGTCTTGGAGCTTTAGTAGCTATGGTATTACCAAATGAAGCAACTGATACAAAAACAATATTTAGAAATATATTTTATGGTGTAATTTTAACTGCTACTTCTGTATCAGTTACAGTAGCCGCACTAAAGGAATTAGGTAGATTAAATTCTAAAATAGGTACAGCAATAGTATCTGCCGCTATTTTAGATGATATAATTGGTGTTATCATATTATCAGTTATCATTTCTTTAGATAAGGCAATGGTAACTGGCACAGGTAATCCAACAAAAGAAATATTAATAGTTTTCGGTAAAACAGCATTATTCTTCATATTCGCAATTGCTTTAGGTGTTGTATTTAGATTAGTATTTAAAAAGCTTGAAGGAAAATATGACCATCACAGAAGAATTCCAATATTTGCCTTAGCATTAGCCTTCTTCTATGCTTATGCAGCTGAAGCTTGGTTTGGTATAGCTGATATTACAGGAGCCTTCTTCGCTGGATTATTCTTATCAGGAACTAAGGATACAAATTATATTGAACGTAGAACTGATACAACAAGCTATTTAATATTTACTCCAGTCTTCTTCGCTAAGGTTGGATTAACATCTGTTGGATCTTTCTCTAAAATAGATTTATCATTCTTATTATTTGGTGTATTATTCATACTTGCAGGTGTATTAGGTAAGTTTATCGGCTGTGGTTGTGCAGCAAAGATGTGTAAATATAATATAAAGGATTCAGTTAGATGTGGTCTTGGAATGATGGTAAGAGCTGAGGTGTGCTTAATATCAGCTCAAAAGGGTATAGATGCAGGAATTATTTCTCCTTCTATTCAACCATTTATTTTAGTATTAATTTTAATTACATCATTTTCAACACCTATGCTACTTAAGCTATCATATAAAAATGAAATACCTGAGGATGTCTCAGATATTGCAACAATCGGAAACTAATTAAATTAAGACCTTATTATTAAGGTCTTTTTTTACATAAAAAAATGAGAAGTTATTAACTTCTCATCTTTTAATTAATTTAACATTAATTCTACGATATCATTAGAGAAATCCTTTGGATTATCAGGTAAGATACCTGCCATTAATAAAGCTTGATTATATAATAGCTTAGCATATTTATCGCCCTTTGCTTCATCTGATGCATATGCTTCTTCAAGCTTACTAAAGATCTTATGATTTGGATTTAACTCTAATACTCTTTCAGCCTTAACATCTGAATGTTGTTGTTTTAATACCTTTTCCATTTCAAATGATACACCTTCACCAGCTGATAGACAGCAAGCTGAATCTGTTAATCTCTTTGATAATATAACATCCTTACATTCAGGCAAAGCCTTCTTAATCTTTTCAATTAAGTCTTTCTTTTCTTCCTTTAATGTATCAATCTTCTTTGATTCTTCTTCATCAATTAGGTTTAAATCACCTTGATTGATAGACTTGAATTCAACATCATCATATTTTTGTAATACCTTAATCATGAATTCATCTACATCATCAGATAAGATTAATACATCATAGCCTTTAGATTTAACTAAATCCATTTCAGGAAGTTTCTCTACTGCTTCTTTATCCTTTGCTGTTGCGTAATAGATAGCTTTTTGGCCTTCTAGCATCTTTTCTTTATATTCAGCAAAAGTAATCTTCTTATTTTCATTATATGATTCTAAAATGATTAAATCCTTTAATGAATCCTTTTTAACACCATAATCCTCATATACACCATACTTTAGATTAATACCATAATCCTTGAAGAATTCTTCATATTTTTCTCTATCATTTTTAAGCATACGAGAAAGTTCAGCTAAAATCTTCTTTTCTACATTTGCCGCAATCTTTTTAATTGCTTTATCCTCTTGTAGCATTTCTCTTGAAATGTTTAATGGTAGGTCAGCTGAATCAACTAAGCCCTTAACAAATCTTAAATATTCAGGGATTAAATCCTTACACTTATCTAGGATAAATACTCCTTTAGTATATAATTGAAGACCTCTTTCATTTCGATCTGAATAAAAATCATAAATTGGCTTTTTAGGTATGAATAATAATGCATTATATGTTAGCATACCTTCAACATTAACAAAGATACTTGTGATAGGATCTTGATAATCCATAAATTTAGTTTTATAGAAATTATTTAATTCCTCATCTGTTACTTCACTCTTATTCTTTTTCCAAATAGGAAGCATTGAGTTAATTGTTTCTAATTCAAGATGAGTCTTTGGTTCTGAATCCTTATCATCCTTGTCATCCTTTGGATCATATTTAGTAACCCAAGTCTTAATTGGATATCTAACATAATCTGAATACTTCTTAACTAATTGCTTAATTTCATATTCATCTAGATAATTAGAATATTTATCATCTTCTGTATCATCTCTTAAATATAGAACAATCTTTGTTCCATAATTATCCATTTGAGCATCATCGATAGTATATGAATCTAAGCCCTCAGATGAGAATAAATAAGCCTTATCGCCATTTACTGACTTAGTATATACATCAACCTTTTTAGCTACCATAAATGCAGAATAGAAGCCTACACCAAATTGACCGATAATATCAACATCTGGTGTCTTTTCATTTGCTACCTTTTCTAAGAATTCCTTAGAGCCTGATTTAGCGATTGTACCTAAATGCTCTTCTAGTTCTTCTTTAGTCATACCAACACCATTATCTGTAATAGTTAATGTTTTAGCATCGTTATCTGCTTCAACTAGAATTTGGTAATCAGTAGCAAGCTCAGTATTTGTTAATGATAAATAGTGTCTTTTATCAATTGCATCAGAAGCATTTGAAATAAGTTCTCTTAAAAAAATCTCCTTATGTGTATAGATAGAATTTATCATCATATCTAATAATCTTTTGGTTTCTGTTTTAAATTCTTTAGTTTCTTTCATTTCAAAAAATCCTCCATTTTCACTACACTAAAAATTATAGCACTCGCTTTTGGCACTGTCAATATAAAAGTGCCAAAATATAATTAAATAGTGATATTTTTCAACTTTAAATGTATAATAAAAATGGTGAGTTTTTATGGTAGAAAATTTTAAAATAACAGCGTTAGATTTAAAGAGAAAATTAAATATTTCTGTATACCTACCACACGATTACAACGATACAGAAAGAGCTTATCCTGTTATCTATGTACTAGATGGTCAGCAGATGTTTCATTCACTAGATGAAAAGGATAAAACCTTCGATTTACCTGAAATAATGGAGGCCGAGGATTTAAAGGCAATACTTGTTGGTATACACGCTCCTTCAAATCCTTTATGGAGAATATCAGAGCTAGTTCCATATTTTATACCAGATGGTTCGATAGTTGATCCTAAGCTTGCCCCTATATTTTCTAATTATATAACAAATGAATTAACTAATATTATAAATGAACGTTATAGAATATTAGATGGATATAGATATATTATGGGCTTTAATGAAGGAGCAATCCTTGCCTTATATAGCCTATTTCATTCTAATTTATTTGATGGATGTGCTCTTTTATCTCCTAAATTAGACATATGTAATAATGAGCAAATCATCGAAGATCTATATCATAATTTAAAGCTAAAGAAATTTGCCTATATCTATTATGGTAAAAATGATGATTCTTCTTATTGCGATAATTTAGTTAATAAATTAAATGAATTAAACATTAAGACAAATTATGTATCTAAGGAATTCGATGGAAATCAGTATTATTTCCATAAAAGATATATTCCTGAGGTAATAAGATATTTACTTGAATGCTCAAGACAAAATTAAAAGCCATTTGATATGGCTTTTTATTTTTCTAGATATTCAATTACATTTTTAATATCATCATGTATTACTATATTAGCATATGAATCAGCTGGAGTTTCACTCTTATTTAATAATACTAAATATTTTCCATTAAAATATCTAACAAAGCTTGCGGCAGGATATACAGTTAATGATGTTCCTACTATAATCATCATCTCTGCACTACTTATATAATCTAAGGCTTTATTTATTTCTTTTTCATTTAAGGCCTCTTCGTATAAAACTACATCAGGCTTTATAATTCCTCCACAGCTACAATAAGGAACTTTAAAATCCTTATTATATATTTCCTCTAAAGAATAAAACTTATGGCACTTCATACAATAATTTCTTTTTACACTACCATGAAGTTCAGCTACCTTAGTACTTCCAGCCTCCTGATGTAGGTCATCAATATTTTGAGTTACAACAGTTACATTTTTATTCTTTTCTAATTTCGCAAAATATTTATGAGCTGAATTAGGTAGGGCATTAGGATATATCATCTTATCAAAATAAAACTTATAAAATTCTTCAGGATAAGCAACAAAAAACGAATGAGATATAATTTCTTCTGGTCTTACATTAGTTTTTAGCTTTTGATTATATAATCCATCTGCTGATCTAAAATCTGGAATACCAGAATTTGTCGATAAGCCAGCCCCTGAAAATATAACAATATTATCAACTTCTTTTATAGCTTCTTTTAATCTTTCTAAATCGTTCACTTTCATCACCTTAATT
>CAMOUK010000040.1 GCA_946626535.1 uncultured Caryophanales bacterium | reverse complement strand
CCTAATATAACAGCTAAGTAGACAAAATAAATGTCTAGTTTAAATTTTCATATATCATAAAAGAAAAAATAATTGGAATTTACTAGAAAACAAAAAAGCCTAGAATGAATCTAGGCTTTCGTTAATGTTTTTCTAAATTAGTTTAATTCAGCGAAATACTTAATTGTACGAACCATTTGGCTAGTATATGAGTTTTCGTTATCATACCAAGAAACAACTTGAACTTGGTAAGTATCTTCATCAATCTTAGCAACCATAGTTTGAGTTGCATCGAATAATGAACCATATCTCATACCGATAACGTCTGAAGAAACGATTGGATCTTCATTGTATCCGAATGATTCAGAAGCTGCTGCCTTCATAGCTGCATTGATAGCTTCTACTGTAACATCTTTACCCTTAACTACTGCAGTTAAAATAGTAGTTGATCCTGTAGGTACTGGAACTCTTTGAGCTGAACCAATTAACTTACCATTTAATTCAGGAATAACTAGACCGATAGCCTTAGCTGCACCAGTTGAGTTTGGAACGATATTAGCTGCACCAGCTCTTGCTCTTCTTAAATCGCCCTTTCTATGTGGACCATCAAGAATCATTTGGTCACCAGTGTATGCATGAATTGTTGACATGATACCTGATTGAATTGGAGCGAACTTATTTAAAGCTGCTGCCATTGGAGCTAAACAGTTAGTTGTACAAGAAGCTGCAGAAATAACATTGTCAGCCTTTGTTAATGTCTTTTCGTTAACACCATAAACGATTGTAGGTAGATCATTTCCAGCTGGAGCTGAAATAACAACCTTCTTAGCACCTGCATTAACGTGTGCTAAAGCTTTTTCCTTCTTTGTATAGAAACCTGTACATTCAAGTACTACGTCTACACCTAATTTACCCCAAGGTAGATTGTTTGCATCTGGTTCCTTGTAGATAGTAATTTCCTTACCATCAACAATGATTGAACCTTCACCAGCTTCAACAGTGTGAAGATTTTCACCAATTCTACCAGTATAACCACCTTGTGCTGTGTCATACTTTAATAAGTTAGCTAACATCTTTGGATCAGTTAAGTCATTGATTGCTACAACTTCATAACCCTTTGCACCAAACATTTGTCTGAAAGCTAAACGGCCGATACGACCAAAACCATTAATTGCTACTTTTACATTAGCCATAATATATATTAATCCTCCTAATAATAGTTTTTTAACCGACAATATTTTAACACTTTAAAAATTCTAATTCAATAAAATATAATCTCAATAAACCAATTTTGAAATGTAAACGTTTTATTAATTTATTATCGTATGAATGTCTGTTAATTGAGGTTCAACAGAGCTCGTAGACATAATATATATCTTAAAATCTGTAGCATCTATTTTCAAATCTCTAGTTAATGGTAAATAGATAATATATTTATTATCTAACTTCTCACAAACCATTTTAGTAGTCAATTTTTTATCTTTATTCTCTACGATAGCTTTTCCAGCAATCTCTATTGTAAAATCACTATCAGCATCAATTTTAACAATAAAATACTCGCTTGATACATCATATTTTGTCTTACCATTTTCCATTGCTAAAAGTGATGCATATTCTACCTCTGGAATGTGTGGATAGATGATACTTGATGCCCAAGTCATAAGAGGAGCTAGAGCTGTTAAGCCACCTTCCTTCTTAATAACATTAATTAAGACCTTCATCAATTTCTTTAAGCATAAAGTAAACTCATCCTTATCGATAGCATTAAAGGCTGGCTTTTTTAGCATTGTACCATATTCTTCCTCTACTGCAGCAAATATTGCATCAACTGCCTTATCGATATCAGGCTCACTTAACCGGGCATAGGCAGGAGCTAGTATCTTAAATTTTGCTTGATCGAAGAATTCCTTTAAAGCATTTCTAAATTCTGGATTGCTAATAGCTAGACCTACAATTTTTGAAACTGTCTTCTCATAATCATTAACATAATTTTCTAGACTACCTATTTCATCAAATAAATCATTAACTAACATATCTACATATTTACCAAATGTATAATTGATCTTATCACCTGATAAGCTAAAGGTATCTAGCTTATATTCGCCTATTGTTTCTACGTCATATGTAGAATTAATGATTGTTTTTAATTGTACCAAATAATTATCATAATCAAGTTCTGTTATTTTAGATGGAAGATAAAGATCTAATCCATATCTAACAAATCCCCATTTCCTTGGCATAACCATAGGAACTATATCATCTAAGCTTATCAAATTAAAAATATTATTATATTGTCCAAGCTTTTCAACATAAGCCTCACCCTTAACAGTGCCTACTTTTCCAGCTGGAGCCTCAAAGGTATAAACAAATAAATCATCCTTTGTATAATTAACATTTGGAATAATTTTATTATTATCTATTAATGCTTTATCAATTTTACCGAAAGCTAAATTAACTGCCGCACCAGCTCTAGAATAACCAGTAGCCCAAATTTTAACATTACCTTTTATATTATTATTACTAATATAATCATTAATAGTTTTTAACACAACGTTAGATGCAACATTAAAGCCTGAAGCATATTGGCCATCATTACCAACCTCAAAATTTGAAGTCCATTCATTACCATAGTTTGAGCCTCTAGCACCTACGCTTAATAAAGTATAGGTTTCCATCTTCTTTGATGCCATAACTACACCTAAGGCATCCTTTTGACTATTTTGATCAGCATATTCATTCTTATAAAACTTCTCAAAGCCAAGCTTAGTATATAGCTCTTTAGTATGGCCATAAGTATCTTCATCCTTAATTGGATATGAAGACATCGCAACCGCAAGTGATGCAATAGCTAATCTTTGATTATAAATAAAGGATTTAGCCTTAAAATAATCATCTGAATAATATGAATCATGATAAGCTTTAGTTACCTTATATAGGCTTGAATAAGGTAAGCTTATCTCCTCTTTAACAACCTGAGGCTCTGGTGAAGGATCCTTTTGGGTAGTAGGATCTTCTCCCTTTGGCTCTTCAGCCTTATTACATGCTGAAATAGATACTAAAAAAACTCCTAAAAATAATAGTAAAAACAATTTAATAAAAATATTTCTCTTCATAAGAATCACTCCTTTGAAATTGAAAATGTTCTATTAATTCTCTTTAAAAAGCTTTCTAAATTATGATAAGCCATTTTAACTTTTCTACCATCATAATATACATTTAATGATTTAAAATCCTTAATATCATAGCTTAAATTATCTACTGTGACAAAGACATCATTTGGTTTAATAGCATTTAAGGTAATCTTCTTATCTGCCGCTAAAACTAGTGGTGAAGAAAGTGTTCTATAGGCATTTGAGTTAATGCCTGCGATTTCAGTTAACTGTAGACATTTAAGCTTTAAATCAATTACTGACCCATCAAGCGATTTATTGTAGGCTGTTGAGCCTGTAGGTGTTGAAATACAAAAGCCAGTACCTCTAAAAAATTCTAGATATTCTCCTGAAATTTCAACATCTAGCCTCAAGGTTCTAGTTGGGGCAACAATAGTAACCTCATTTAAAGCATAATTAGTTATAACCTTATCATTATAATCTAGAATATCACATCTTAATTCTTCTATCTCATCGATTTTAAATGTGTTATTGTTAATATCTGAAAGAAGTAAATCTAAATCATCCTCCATATAATTACAATAAAAGCCTAGATGACCTGTATGTATTCCAAAAATTGTCGCATTTGGATATAGATGAGCTGCTTGTAATAAGGTTCCATCGCCACCTATTGCGATAACAAAGTCTGGATTTTTATCACAATATATACCATTAATTTCACTTTTTATTCGGTTCTCTATTTGTTTAGATTTTGCATCATCTCTTGAAATTGTTATATACTTCATCTATATCACATCCAATCATTAATTAAATTTTATCACAACACTTGATTTTTATCTAGATTTATTAGTATAATATGAAAGAAGCGGTGTAGCCCTTTAGGAGAGATTTGAAATGACAAAAAATAAAGAGATTGAATTCAAAACATTAATTGAAGAACAAACTTACAATGATTTGTTAAAGGAATTTGAATTGGATAATAATGTTTTTGCCCAAACAAATTTCTATTTTGACACTCCTGATTTAAAGCTATTAGGAGAAAAGACAGTATTAAGAATTAGAAAAAAAGGAACTAGCTATAAGCTTACAAAAAAGACTAGAGCTGAGGTTGGTGCTGATGAAGCTCACATTTTACTTAGTGAGACAAAGGCTAATGAATATTTAAAGGACGGCTTCAATGCTAGTATTATTGGTCTTCCATATAATGTAGTATATCAAGCAGAATTAACAACATATAGAGCTTCTACTCCTTATAAGAATGGTACCTTATTCTTAGATAAGAGCGTTTATTATGGTAAGGTAGATTATGAAATCGAATATGAAGTAGATGATGATAAAGAAGGTTTAGTTGATTTTAAGGATTTCTTAGCAAAATATCATATTGAATATAAGGAATCAATTAGAAAATCTAAAAGAGCATTCGATAATAGAAAATAGCACTTTGAAAGTGCTATTTTTTATTAATTAAAAAGGTATCTAGTCAAACTAAATACCTCTTTTTTTATCTTCTTATAATTTCTAAAGGTCTTTCTTTATTTATAGTGATATCGCCATCAGCATCAACTGATATATATGGTGTAAGTAAAATAAATGCTACCTCAAGCTTCTTATTAATCTTTTCACCACCACGGCTAAAGCCTAGCTGATTTTTAATGAATGTGAATAAATCCTCCTTCTTGCAGGATACATTCATTTCAATTGTTGCGTACATACCATTTCTAATTTCATAATCAGAAATATAATTAATATCACCTAAGTACTCACCTATATTTGCTCTCATGGCATAATTTTTCTGATTAGGTCCATATAAGAAACCATCCTCCATCTTACATTCTGGAGTGTTTTTAAACATTGCCTTAAAGATATCCTTTACACGCTGTGTAGATTTTGCATATCCCCAAATATAACAAATTTGTTTCAATAAATAATCTACGGCAACAGGTCCTTCTGCCTTTACATATTCTAAGGCTGCCTCATTACCATTTAAGAATTTTTCTCTTTTATTATATGGAATATATGGATCAAATAACTTAACTGAGCCTTTAGTTTCCTTCTTTTCTACAAAGCTACTAATATCAACAGGCTTTTCCTTCTCATATTTATAATTAGTATCACTTAATGCTTCATTACAAGCATCAAGTAAGGCCTTCTTTTCTACCTCACTATTTTTATACCAATCTGTTGACCAAATTCTATAGAACTTCCAGTTCATCTTTTCTAAAACACTTTGACGTAATCTATCTCTATCTCTTGCTGATTTAGAAAAATGATATGTTGCTCCATCACATTCAATAGCTAAAACATAATCAGATGTATTAGGACGCTTTAGACCTAAATCAATTCTATATTTTGAACAACCA
Source organism: uncultured Caryophanales bacterium (assembly GCA_946626535.1). Next base: position 4,100 of record CAMOUK010000040.1, on the reverse strand, counting down.
ACCTGAGTTGTAACATCAAAACCATTTTTCTTTAAGAATTCATAAACATCTTGTTCAAATGGAGAATCAAATTCTTCGTTTTCACCAACGCTTATAGCTCTATCTAGCGCTTTAACACCATGCTCAGCATAATCTAGGTAATCATGAAGTAGCTTTGGACCTACATTTGAAACCTTTGTAATATCGATATCGTAGGCTCTAATAGATGAAACAACCTTAACATTTAGCTTAGCTCTAGTAATTGCGACATTTAATCTTCTTTCTCCACCAATTAAATTAAGTGGACCAAATCTTAAAGCAAAGCGACCCTTTTCATTTTTAGCATATGTGACGCTAAATATGATAGTATCTCTTTCATCACCTTGAACTGTTTCTAGATTTTTAACAAAGAATGGCTCTTCTCTATCTAAGCTAAAATATTCTTCTAGCGCTTGATTTTCTGATCTTCTTTTTTCTAATAATCTAATAATTGCTTCCTGCTGCTTAATATTAAATGCGACAACACCTAATGATCTGTTTGGATATTTCTTATAGTGCTCAAATATTAAATCAACAACTCTTTCAGCTTCCTTTAAATTAATCTTAGAGCGTGAATCTAAAACTCCACCCTCTACATATTCAAAGTCTACACCTAAATCCTTTTTATTTTCATATACAGATGGATATGTAACAAGATTATAATTATAGAAGTTTTTATTTGAGAAGGTAATTAAGCCTTCATCTTTACTTCTATAGTGGCAAAGTAATGACTTTGTCGGGAAGGTGGTTGAGCATAAATCAAGAATTGATTCATATGAATCGATATCTGATGATTCATCATCATATTCATCATCCTCATTATCATTTGCCATAAAGAAATTAGTTGGAGGCATCTGTTTAGAATCACCAACAACAATTAGCTGCTTAGAACGATATATCGCAACAATCGCATCCTCTGGGAATACCTGAGAAGCCTCATCAAATATAGTTACATCAAATTTCATCTCATCAGATAAATATGTACTTACACTTAATGGTGACATTAAGAAGCAAGGCTTTAGCTCCTGAATAAAATTAGGAATTTCCTTCATTAAAAGTCTAATTGGCTTAAGCTTTCTTTTCTTCTCATGCTCCCTTGTAATTATACTAGCTGGGCTTCCTGCCATTTGAAGTAATGGATCAGGTCTCATCTTAGATAGCTTTTCATTAATTCTAGCTCTTGATATATTTAGATTTAATTCATCATTATCATTAAATGTATTTATATCATGCTCATGATCATATCTAGAATAATTATAAATTTTTGGATTTGATTTAAAGATATAATCTATCCACTGTCTAAAAAAGCATAATCTATAATAATCACAAATATCTTTTAGCTTATAATTATTTTCAATAACTAAATCGACAAATTTAAGTAAATTATATTGCTTTAAATCAACTAATAGCTTATTAAAATCAATCCAATTATCTAACTCTTTTAGACTCTTATAATAATCATCATAAATATCCTTTTTATCCTTTATAGAATAAAAATCATAATCGAATACATCCTTATCAAAATATGGATCCATTTGAGCCTCAGATGATGTTAATTTATTATAATCATCTGAAAGCTTATTTAGATATTTATCATTATGATTACTAAAATCTACATTCGCAAACCACTGACCACTCTTTAAAGGTAGCTCAAATAGCTTTATATTTAATTCCTTTAATAGTTTCTTTAGCTTATCCCAATTAGTATCTAAATATTTAAATTGAGATATTCTTAAATCTTCAAAAGCCTTTGATAATTCATTATATTTATTAATATTTTCTTCTCTTTTAATTAATAATCTTAAATCATCAATAGCCTCATTATATTTAATTTTACGCTTTAGCTTAGTAGCTAATAGCTTTAGCCTAGTATTCTTATATCTAGAATTAAATAGACGCTTTAAAAATGAATTACCAAATGAAATAAAGTCATCATAAATACTTTTAATATCTAGGCTATAAACATTATTTGTATATTTTTGATCTATTAAAGTATTAGTATGTTTAATTTCTTTTTCTAGCTTATTTAATTCATCACATGAATTAATCATTTGATTTAAAACTTTTAAATTATATAAGCTATTATTTGTAAATCTATTATTTAGGCAAAAATTAACAAAGTTAATAAATTCTTTAGTTTCCTTAGATGTTAAAAGCTCAATAGAATAATATTTCTTAATAGTCTTTAATGTATCAATTAAGCCTTCACAATTAGTCTTACAAGCTTCTATTTTCTTACCCAATTCAAGCTTGAAGGCATATGATGAATCATTTACTAAAAGTCCATATAATGAATGATTTTTATAATTGTAGCCAATTGATTTTTCAAAGCTATAATACTTATTTAATAAATTACAATTTCTACTTAATTCATCCTTACCTAATTTATTAATATCTTCTATTATAAAAGGAACCTCTTTAGTATCAGCTAAATGGTTAGCAAAACCAATTAATTGATATAGTGACATATTAATTGGTTCATATATCTTATAAAGCTCACTATCATATTCATTGATCTTTCTTAGTGCCTCATTAAGCTCGCTAACACTTACATTCGCATCCTCTTTAACGACAGTTTTAGAGGTATTTAATTTTATATAGCTCATCTATAAAATCCTTTTTATTAGCCTTATAGCTATGTAATTCTAAACAAAAATCAGATAGTTTTGCCTTCTTTAGATTATTATAAACAACCTCTAGGGCTGCCATCTTTTCAGATACGAATAAAACCTTCTTACCTGAATAGATTAATTCAGCAATAATATTAGTAATGGTTTGAGACTTACCAGTTCCTGGAGGTCCCTGTAGTACGAAGCTCTTGCCCATCATGGCATATTCTATCGCCTCAGTTTGACTGAAGTCAGCATCAACTACGTTATGCTGATTTATAAATAAATCTCTTTTTTTAGAAAGCTCATCCATTTCCTCTCTATTGATAAAGATATCACTATTAACATCATTATTAGTTAGAGCCTTAATATTGGGATTTGTTATAATTTCATCCTTATTTTCCTCTAAGTCTAAATACATATTTAGCTTATTAAAAGAAAAAATACCAATCTTTGCTTCTCTTATTACCTTCCAGCCTAAAGGTAAAAGCTGTAGCTCAATATCGCTAATATAGTCTTCAATATCTTGCTCTTCAAACTTCTTTAATTTTATTCCATATTGATTTTCAAGTAGATATTCAAATGTTTGATTTAAGCTAACATCATCATCAAATAGATGGATAAAATATGGCTTATTATAAGCATCATTAGTAATTGTGATAGGAACTAAAAGTAGCGGTGCCTTATATTCAGTAGTTGGATCAGTCTTTTCCTTCCATGAAACAAAGCCAAATGAAATATATAAAATATTTACGCCACGCTCAGTTAAAGAATCATTTGCCTTTCTCATTAGGCTTCTTAAAATTCTTTTAGGTCTTTGATAAGGATTAAATAAAAGTAGGTGATTTGCTGGAACTCTATTTTTATGATTATTAATATATTCTTCCTTATCTATTATTTCTTTACCCTCATTTAAAATATCTTCTAAATCATCATAAATATCATCATAGATTTGAGCTGATGATACTGAAGTTATTCTTTTAAAGGCAGCAGAAAAGCTTGGAGATAATATCTCTAAGGTAGTAGATTTAGAGTCCTTAAAATTAATTAAATTATTTCTTTTTCCTAAATCTAAAAGCTTCTTCTTCCAAATATCAATTTCCTTTGGAGTATTCTTTTCTAATACAACTTGATTTTCCATAATATAGCACCACCAAAACAAAAAAGTATATGTTAATATAAGTATTATTATTATTATTAAAATAATATCTTATAAAAAAATTTATCGGTTATTTTGATTATACTATTAAAAATAAAAAAATACAGCAAAAAGCTGTATAGTTTAAAAAAAATAAAAAGCCTGATTTTATCAGACTATAGAAAGAAGAATGTTTTTTAATTTCTTAAAAAACGAAAGAACGAAAAATTGGAAAACGTAATAGTTTTTCAACTACTACACGTATATAATATAGTATTTTTGAGATAAGTCAATTATGAAAGCGCATCACTATTTTTATGCAAATGTTTTCATAA
>CAMOUK010000039.1 GCA_946626535.1 uncultured Caryophanales bacterium | reverse complement strand
GAGCTATCCCTTTTTTCATTTTTTAACAATATAAACAAATAAATATACCACTAAATTGTATTACACATGCGATTAATATAACTAAATGGAATATAAAATGTGTTACCTTTATCTTCTTGAAAGCAAAAGGTATCATTCCTAAAGTATAAACTATTCCACCAACTAATATATATATTAATAATGTCATATTATAGTTGATGAAAAAAGGAATAAATACTATACCACTCCAGCCTACTGCGAAATATAAAATATAATTTAAAACCTTTATTCTTCCTGGTCCAAATACACCATTCATAGTTATACCAAATACAATTACAACCCATTGTAATATAAATAGTGTAATAGCAAGTGTTGAATTATACTGTTCTAAGAAGATTAAGAATAGAGGAGCAAATGTTCCACCAATTAAAAGATAGATTGCAGAATAATCAAATCTTCTCCAAATTCTTTTAACTGTTGAGCCACCTCTAAATGCATGATATAGACATGAATTAATCATAGTCATAAACATACATACGCCATAAATAATAGATGCTGCAATACCTAAGCCTGTATTTGTATGTGTAAGCATTAAAATTAGTGCAACAATGGCAAAGACTGCACCTACACCATGGCTTACTGCATTACCTATTTCTTCTAAAACGCTTCTTTTAGGAGCTTCATTTATTTGTCTATGAAGCTCTCTTTTCTTTTTCTTTTTAATTCTTTTTGGAGCGTTTTGATTATATTCTTCTAGCTTCTTTTCTTCCTTTTGTTCTTCCTTATTTAATTTTTCATTTTTCTTTTCTAGCTTTAATAATTTCTTTTCTTCCTTAGTCAAATTAAACACCTAGATTTCTAATTTTATTAAATAAATCAAGATTTTCCTCAATATTTTTTTCATTACCTAATGTAGCCTTTGATGATTTAGTAAAATCTAAATCCTTATATACTACCTTTAATGAATTTAAGTCAGCATTTAATAATTCTTCAATTACATTCTTATAGGCATCATATGTTCTTCCCATTAAATAGTTCTTTTGCATATAAGCACCTAAATCCTTATTATGCATAACCATATTTAAGTTAGACATAGCACCAATCTTAAAGCTCAATAGTTCTTCATCTGTTAAATCAAGCTTTGAAATATATTCTATTATATTATTATATGTTTCATAAGTTTTCTTTAAGTTAGGATCTCTATAGCTTCCAAGCTGAATATAGCCATTTTGATCAAATCTAATGAAGGCTCCATATGCGCCACCTAAAACTCTAATATTTTGCCACATATAATTATAAGATAGGATTTGAGCAAGTAATATTAATTTACCATTATATTTATTATTAACCTTACTTACCAAAGCATTATAATTTACATTATATGCTGTCTTAATAGCTTCTGCTTCATATACTAAATTAAATTTAGTTTTACCATTTAATGTAACATTATTAAGTGATGAAACAAATGAATTAATGTTATTCTTTGCTGATGCTAAATCTTCATTTGAGCCAACAAATCCAACTATAGAATTATTATTACCAAAATAATTTTTAGCATTCTTTAGTTTGTTAATTAAATTAGATTTTAATGAATCAAAATTCTTAATTACTTCATTAACAAAATCAATATAGCTTAAGCCACTTACTAAATCCTTATAATAGAATTCTAGATTAATTTTTGAATAAGCTCTATTAGCTGCAAAAACATGACCACTATAAGATATTGATTGTTCAGATTGAATCTTTATTTCCGTAATACGTTCAATTAAACTCTTTTCATCATCAAAATTAGTTTCATTTAATATTTCTTTTAAGAATTCATTTAATTTATCGACATCTTTTGTTAAGCATGAAAAATATATTCTAAAATATTTTTTTACTTCACCATTTGATGTAGTAAATACGTTAAATTCGCTACTAAATTCACCAGCATTATTTAATATATAATTTGATATATCTAAATATGATTTATTCTTTGTAGGTATTTTAGCAAATAAATTAGAATATAATGATAAATATTTAACATCATCATCTTCCATATTAGTTACATCAAAATAATATGAAACGTATGAAATACCATTAGTATTATAATTTGAGAATAAATAATTATCCTTCTTTTCTAAATTACCCCAAATAGGCTCTCTTGAAATATCAGATAGCTTTAATTTTGGAAGAGTTGCTAAAGCTTCTTTAGTATCTCCACTATTTTGATATTCAATTAGCTTCTTATTCTTTTCAACTAAAGCTTTTAATTCTTCCTTTGATAGGCTATTCTTAAACGCTTCAAGCTTTTGCTTTAATTCTTCATCAGCTTCCTTTGATGCTTCGTGTGAAGCAACAAGTGAAATATAAGCCTTATGATTATTTAATACAAAATATTTATTAATTAATTCTTCAAAATAATTTGTATTTAGTTTATTGTTTAATTCATCATAATATTTAATTTCTTCTAGTGCACTATATGCATCCTTATCATCATATAACCATGTTGCAAGGCTTCCTAAAATTACAGATAAGCCCTTTGGAAAGCGCATAGAGAATAATTTTTCTCTAGATTTAAATGAATAGAATTTTAATACTGAAGCGATTAAATCTTTATCTAGCTTCTTAGTTAATGAGTCAAATTCATCATCTATTAATTTAATAAATTCATCAAATTTATTTTTATTTGAATTTGAAAGCTTTATTGATAGCATTGATTGATAAAGCTCTGTTTCAAAATATGCTTCTACATCATCAGCTAAGCCCTTATCAATTATCTTTTGTTTTAAAGGTGCACCTGGAACATTAAATAGTGCGTTAACAACAATTGATAAGCCTGACTTTTCTAGCATTTCTAGCTTTGAAGGTAAAGCCACATTATATGTTAAGAAATCTTTATTATCTAATGACTCGTTTTGTTGAAGAGCGTATGTGCTTGAAGCATATACTGGCTTTTTAAATGGCTTTTGATCCTTTAATGTTGTATCAAAATCTATATAATCATATTTTGATAAATACTCTTTATCTAAATAATCTAATCTTTCTTCCATATCTAAATTACCATATATATAAATATATGAATTAGATGGAGAATAATATTTCGAATGGAAATTTAAAAATTCATTATAATCTAAATCTGGAATATATTTAGGATCTCCTCCAGATTCAAATCCATATGATGTATCAGGGAATAAATATTGTCCTACTAATCTTGTTACTATATCAGATGGATTTGAGAAGGCTCCCTTCATTTCATTATAAACAACACCATTATAGGTTATAGGCTCATTTTCATCTAAAATATGATAATGCCAGCCTTCCTGTCTAAAAATTTCTTCATGTTCATAGATTGCAGGATGAAATACTGCATCTAAATATACATCCATTAAATTCTTAAAATCGCTTAAATTTTGGCTAGCTACAGGGTAGCATGTCTTATCTGGAAATGTAAAAGCATTTAAAAATGTATTTAAAGAGCTCTTTAATAATTCAACAAATGGATCTTTTACAGGATATTTTTTTGAGCCACATAATACTGAATGCTCCAAAATATGTGTTAAACCACAATTGTTAATTGCTGGAGTTCTAAAACCAATTAAAAACACCTTATTATCATCATTATTTTTAATTGTACATACTCTAGCTTTTGTTTTATTATGGCTATAAACATTGATTTCTGATTCTATTTCATCAATGTATTTAGTTTCTATTAATGTATAATTTTTCATAATTTTCCCTTTAGTAAAAAGAAATCACGCGAGGTGATTTCTAAATTGATTATCTTTGTTTTAAACCGTGACAGAACTTAAACTTTAAGCCTGATCCACATGGACATGGTTCATTTGGACCAACGTTTGCGAATTTCTTGTTGTCGTTTCTTACAGGTTGTTGCTTATTAACTGTTGACATATCTTGGTTTGTAGATAAGCCCTTCATTGTATCTTCATCCTTTGGCTCATTTACAACATCAGGTCTTCTAATTTGCATACCAGTATGCATTGCAGTTACTAAGATTTCTTCATTAATCTTTCTCATTAAACGTTTGAACTTCTCATAACCTTCTCTTTGATAAATTTCAAGAGGGTCCTTTTGAGCATATGATTGTAGACCGATACCTTGTCTAAAGCCTGCCATTTCATCGATGTGCTCTCTCCAGTTTCTATCTAAGATAGGTAGAATAATTCTCTTAATGAAGAATTGCATATTCTTTTCAACAACTTGAGGATCTTCAGCCTTAATTTGCTCAGGGATTACTCTATCAAGTTCAGTCTTAAAACCGTTATAACGCATATCCCAATCCTTACAAGCAACTTCAGATAGATATTTAATAATATCTTCATCATCCTCATAGCCAGCGATTACATTTACATCAACCATATTAGGTCTAAAGTATTTTGTATTAAATGCATTTGCAACCTTACCATCATCGAAGTTACCTTCTTCTACGAATGCTTCAACGATATCTCTAATTGATGAATTCATCAATTTCTTTAGTAATTCTTCTAGCTTTTCAGCTTTAATAACTTGTTGACGCTCCCGGTAGAATGTTTCTCTTTGACGACGGATTACATCATCGTACTTTAAGATATTCTTACGGCTATCGAAGTTAATACCTTCAATCTTAGTTTGAGCCATTGTAACAAGCTTTGTTAGCATCTTAGATTCAAGTGCTTTATCCTCATCACCATCAGACATTGTTCTAATGATGTATGCTAATCTATTCTTAAATGAATCGCCACCGAAACGTTCGATTAATTCATCCTCTGCTGAAATAAAGAATCTTGAATAACCAGGGTCACCTTGACGTCCAGCACGACCTCTTAACTGGTTATCAATACGTCTAGATTCAAATCTTTCAGAACCTAATACTGCAAGGCCACCAAGCTCTGCAACACCAGGAGCTAGCTTAATATCGGTACCACGTCCTGCCATGTTAGTTGAAAGTGTAATAGCACCAATTTCACCAGCATGAGCGATAATTTCAGCTTCACGTTCATTATTCTTAGCATTTAATACCTCATGTGGTAAATTTTCTTTAACTAGCATTTCATGAACAAGTTCAGATGTTTCAACGTTTGCAGTACCAATTAGTACTGGTTGACCCTTAGCATGACGTTCCTTAATTTCTTCTACTAATGCCTTAAATTTATATTTTGAATTTAAGAATAGTAAATCTGGAGCATCAACTCTTATTACAGGTCTATTAGTTGGAACCTCAACAACATACATGTTGTAGATATCGATAAATTCTTCTTCCTCAGTTTTTGCAGTACCTGTCATACCAGATAGCTTTTTATACATTCTAAAGAAGTTTTGATATGTAATAGTAGCAACTGTGATAGTTTCCTTTTTAATTTCAACTTCCTCTTTAGCTTCAATAGCTTGGTGTAAGCCCTCTGAGAATTGTCTTCCCTTTAGGATACGACCTGTTGAAGCATCAACGATTAATACTGCACCATCTTGAACTACATATTCCTTACCATTTTCAAATATGTACCAAGCTCTTAAGGCATTATTAATTCTATGAACTATTGCTGTATGCTCATAGTCATAAATGTTATCAACATTGAAGAACTTTTCAGCCTTCTTAATACCTTCTTCACTTAAAGCGATAGTTTTAGTTTCAATATCGATATTGTAATCATCTTTATTTAAAGCCTTTACAAAAGCATTAGCTCTTTCATATAAGCCATTATCATCCTTAGTTGGACCAGAAATGATAAGTGGTGTTCTTGCTTCATCAATTAAGATAGAGTCAGTTTCATCGATGATAGCATAATTTAAACCCTTAACTTGAACTACTTCTTCATATGATGGAACCATATTATCTCTTAAGTAGTCGAAGCCTAATTCTGAGTTTGTAGAATACATGATATCGCAAGAATATGCAGCTTGCTTACCTTGTCTATCTAATTCTCTTAAGTTTAAACCAACTGTTAAGCCTAAGAATTTATAAATTTCACCAATTTGACCATTAGCTTCACGGCCTGCTAGATATTCGTTAACAGTAACGATATGAACACCATCACCTGATAGTGCATTTAAATATGCAGGGAAGACAGCAGTTAATGTTTTACCTTCACCTGTTTTCATTTCTGCGATATTACCACCATGAATAGCACATGCACCAATTAACTGAACATGGAATGCCTTCATACCAGTAACACGGAACGCAGCCTCTCTAGCTACAGCGTAAGCCTCTACTAATATATCATCTAAAGTTTTACCGTTTTTTAATTGTTCCTTCAATTCAACGGTTTTATGCTTTAATTCTTCATCACTTAATTTTTGAATTTCTGGTTCTAAAGCTTCAATTTTATATGCAAGCTTTTCGCATCTTTTCATTTCTCTTCTACCAGAATCAAATAACTTTTTTAATCCCATAAAACTAATCACCCAATTTTTCTTAAAAACTCTAATAGTTATAATACTATATAATGGTCGATTTTTCAATCAAAAATTCAAATAAAAAAGCACTACTCCTGTAGTGCTTAAATATATATATTTAATTTTTTGAATCAGTTTCGATTACTGCATATCCACCATCTGATCTTAAGTAGATTACATTTGTTTTTCTAGTTGATTTATCTAGATAAATAAAGAAATCATGTCCTAATGCTTCCATCTGGTCGATTGCTTCTTCAACGCTCATAGGCTCTAGATTAAACTCTTTTTTTCTAACTACTCTTTCATCTGCATCAGAAACTAAAGAATTCTTGATACCATCACGACCCATCTTATCTTTTATCTTATCGTTATATCTACGAATTTGTTTTACTAGCTTATCAATTGCTAGATCTAATGCTGAATAGATATCAGCAGCTGAAACCTCAGCACGTAATATGATATTCTTTGAAGGGATTGTTACCTCCACTTTATGGAAATCCTTGTATACCTTACATACAACTCTTGCAGATACAGTATCATAATCACTTAAGTAATTTTGTAGCTTTGCAAGCTTCTTTTCAGCATACTCCTTATTAGCCTCTGAAGGTGTAAATCCATTTTTTCCTACAACTTCAATCTTCATATAATATCACTCCTTAAAATAAAAATATTTGGTTGTCTTTAAATAACTATCATTAATTAACAACCATTAAATAACTAATGATAGGAATACTCTATTTAATAATTTTTATTAATGTCTTTTAAGTAGTGCCTTTTCTTAATTTAATTATATCAAAGAATCGTCTTTTAGTAAAGCGCATTCTAGTTAATATAGTTATAACATAATATAATAATATTACTTTTTAGTAGATTAGCATACATATTTAAAAGCTCTAGATTATATGATAAATCAACAAAATCTAACAACAAGACTTCATAATTCTTTTTTTTATATAAAGTTCTTGCGATTTGGCTATATTCTAAAGTGAAGGCTCTATAGTCAATTTTATATCTTTTTTTAAACATAGAAACAACTATACAATTATAATTTTCTAGCATGAATTCTTGATAGGATAGTTCAATTTTATATTTATTATAACAGCTATTACATATATATGAATTATTCTGGCTAAATAGTTCTAAAAATTCTCTTTTTAGATAATATTCTTTTTTACAAATTTGACATTTCATCTTGATAAAAACCACCTTATTAATAATTTTGAAAAAATAAAAAAAGCCTTAATCAAGGCTTTTTTCTCTATTAAACTTATCAGAATCCAAATGGAATTCATTAATTATTGCTGCAGGAATTAATGTTTCACCCTTGATTTGCTCAAGGCTTGAATTACTTTCTCCTATAAAAGTATTATTTAAATTAATATCAAATAATCTTCTAGAGTCATTTATAAATACATAAAGTAAATCTCCATCCATAACTATTTGAAGTGTGCCACCAAATTTTGATTCTAGCTCCATAATTTTATTAATTAAAGATGGTGTCATAAAATAGAAGAAATTTTCATTATCTGTACAATATGACTTAAATTTCTTATTAAATGTTGAAACCTCTGTTTCAATTTTATGTAATTTTCTAACATTTAAGCCCTTTGGATGGCCCTCAATAATAGCGAAGGCTGTATTGATTGTTCTTTTAAAATCAACAACGATAACCTTACCTTTAAAGTATGTTTCATATGTTGTACGAGTATGTCCATCCTTATCAGTATATTGATGTTCTTCTTCTAAATTAGCAAAGCACATTTGATATGGAACACCATTATATTTACAAGATAGATAATCTGACAAGCTATAACGATCAGGTCTTTGATAAACACCTGGAGCTAATATCGTAGATAAGCTTATACCTGAATTCTTTTCATAGGTAAAATCAGTAGTTTCTAAAGCCTCTGCCATTAAAGATGGCATTAGATCCGTTTTTATTTTAGAAATAAATTTTCTTCTTACTGTTTCTCCATAGCCAATTAAACCAAAGCCTACAAAAAGTAAAACAATACCGCCAACTATAGGATACATATTAAATTCACTTTGAGATAAAAATCCCCAAACTGCTAGGGCAATTCCAGGTATTAAAAATACTATACCTATGTTACGGTATTTCTTACTTTTTTTAACAATTTCTAAACGTTCTTGTTCAAGTTCTTCTAAATTTTTCATAACGTCCTCCATTAGAAAAAAAGAGATTACAAAGAATCTCTTTTAAAAACTAGTCGAATTTAATTTCAACGTCTTTTCTCTTTGACTCTTCAGCTTCGAAATAATCCTTCTTAGTAAATCTAGAGCCAGCTACTATAGAAGCAGGGAATTGAAGAATTGATTTATTGAAATTAGATACATTAGCATTGTAGTTGCTTCTAGCTGCTTGTAAGTTTTCTTCAACTTCTGTAATGTTTTGTTGTAATTCCTTAAATACAGCATCTGCCTTTAATGTTGGATATTGTTCCATAACAACATTAATTTGGCTTGCAACTCTATCTAGTTCAGCATTAAATGCAGCCTTTTCTTTAATTGATGCAGCCTTGCCAGGTGCTTGGTTACGCATTGCAATAGTTTCAACTAATGTTTCCTTTTCATGTTTCATATAACCCTTTACAGCACCTAATTGCTTAGTTAACAAATCAAATCTCTTTGTTAAATAAACATCGATTCTAGATAAAGAATTTTCTACATCTTGTTCTAGTCTAATGAATCTATTTCTTGTTGAAATAAACCATACAACTATAGATAAAATTAATAATACTATTACGCCTGCAATTATTAAGGCAATCATTGCTCCTTCGCTCATTTTTTTAATCCTCCTAAACTTTTTTCATTATACTATATTTAGATATTATTTACAATAATATTAAAAATGAAATTTAATAAATGCTTTTTTGTATCTACTATTATTTCATTATTTCAACTATTAATACTTTTTTATAATTACTCAAATATTTTAATTGATATTAAAAAATTTTGATATATAATAACTTTCGGGTGTAAAAAAATATGGTCTCATTAATAATATTTATTATTACAATAATGATTATGATACTTGCCATTTTATTTAAGCCAAGTATCAAAATAAAAAATATAAATATTCAAACATTTTGGCTTATTTCATTTATAGGAGCTTTAATTATATTATTATCAGGCTCAATCGATTATAGTAGCCTATTTAGTAATATATTTGAAGGAAAGATGAATCCAATTAAGATATTGATATTATTTATATCGTTATCGCTACTATCAATTTCTCTTGATAACTTAGGATTTTTCTCTTATATTTCTGAAAAAGCATTAGAAAAATGTAAATCTAATCAATATAAGATATTTTTCATTTTATATGCGTTAATATCCTTATTAACTATATTTACATCAAATGATATTGTTATATTGACATTTACACCATTTATCATTAGTTTTTCAAAGAAAGCTAAGATTAACCCAATACCATATTTAATTGTTGAATTTGTTAATGCCAATACCTATTCAATGTTACTGTCAATTGGAAATCCAACTAATATCTATTTAGCTTCCGGCTTTAATGTTTCTTTTGCTGATTATTTTATCCATATGGCTTTACCAACATTATTAGGAGCCATAGCCTCATTATGTGTAGTTCTATTATTATTTAGAAAATCATTAAATAAAGAAATAAATTATATTCCAAATGAACAAAAGGCAACATTAAAAAACACTCCACTTGTAATAATTAATTTAATTATATTAGCTATAACAACTATTCTTCTTGTCATTTCTAATTATATTAATTTTGAAATGTGGGCTATTTGTCTATCTTCAGCAATTATTTTATCAATAATATTATTTGTGTTTAGTCTAAAATTAAAGGAAAAATCTTATATATTAAATGTTTATAAAAGATTACCTTATAATTTAATTCCTTTTATTTTATCAATGTTTATATTAGTTTTAGCATTAAAAGAAAACGGATATGTTAACCAACTATCTAATTTATTAAATAATATGTCAACTAATAAATATAGTGAATCCTTAACATATTTAATTGCTTCTACTCTATTTGATAACATCATCAATAACATTCCTATGTCAGTGCTATTTACAAGTGTACTAGAAGGTAAATCAGAATTAGCACTATACGCTACAATAGCCGGTTCTAATATTGGTGCGTATCTAACTCCAATTGGCGCACTTGCAGGAATAATGTGGATGTCAATTTTAAAGAAAAATGATGTTGATTTTAAATTTATCGATTTTATAAAATATGGAATCATACTTGTTCCTACTGTAATAGTTGGTGTATTTATCGGCTTTATTATCATTTTCTAAAATATAATATTTATAAAACACCCCTATAGTTAGACTAGAGAAATCTAGAAGAACTAAGGGGGTTTTTTTATTATATTATGATATAAAAAGGTGCGACATAAAAGCCGCACACCATTATTTTTTTTAATCAATACTTTTGGGGTGTCTTTTAATGACTTGCATTTTTATTTTGACATATTT
>CAMOUK010000038.1 GCA_946626535.1 uncultured Caryophanales bacterium | reverse complement strand
CTAGACTATCTAGGGGTTTTAACTCGTCGAAAATTCTTTTCTCCTCAAACAAAAAGACTTATTAACGATTGGTTAATAAGTCTGATTTGTTATAGTTTGTATGCATTGTTTTATGGAAATAGTATTTGTCATAAAACAAAAGCTGTCTAACGCCATAGCTCGATGTTTAGAGATGACAGAGAAAGCCAGTCGGAAAGCTAGGCAAATAATATTTATTTTTTTAGATATTCTACTGCCATCTCTAATACTTTTGTGTCTCTATCAATAATTATTAGATTTTCAGGCCCATGATTATTATTGCGATTAACATTAATAACAGTATTAATATCTATTAATTCTAAAACAAATCTCTCATCTTTTTCTTTTTCGGATAATGATTGCTTAATCATAATATCTTCCACATCACATAGATAATAATAATTGTCTTGTACAAATGTTAATTCATTATCATATTTATCTTTATGTATTCTATGAACATAACCAAATTCTTTTATTGATTCGGGTTTTATGATTAATCCAGTCTCTTCTTTGGTTTCTCTAATAAGGCAATCAATCATTGATTCCCCTTTTTCAATTCCACCACCAGGAAATTCATAATAATCATATTTCATACTATGAATCATATATACTTTATTATCTTTTATTATGATTGCTCTTGCTGATGGTCTAGTAACAATCTTCCAACTAGGATTATAATCTTTAAAATCTATTTCAAATAATAAGCTCATAAATAAACCCTAAATTAAGTTTATATAATTTCTTTTTGAAGATACAATAATATTTAAAATTATTTCTTTAGTTTCTTCATTTATCTTGTAAAACAAGATATTTTGCTTACAAATAATCGCTCTATATCCTTGTTTAGCAATGGATTGGTATCTAGGTACAACGCCAATATTTGGAAAGTCTTTTAAATTATTTATTACAGTTTCAAGATAATTAAGGTATTCTATTGCTTCTTCCTTAGAAAATGTATCTCGTATATACATAATAATATCAGTTAATTGATCATTGAATTTGTCAGTTCTTATAATTTTATAACTCATTATAGTTCAAGCTTCTTTCTAATATCATTAAATGAATCTTCTACAGGAGCAACTCTTCCATTTCTAACATCTTCTTCAGATTCAGCTAGCATTTTTAATAATTCTAATTTAGCCTGCATTTGATTAAATTGTTCTAAACTTAGTATTACAGTGTCTCCATGACCATTTACAGTTATATAAACTGGTTCTCTAGTTTCCTTACATAAGTTTGATATTTCATTGTACTTATTTCTTAATTCTGCTGATGGTCTAATATTTTGCATAATCATCATCTCCTATCATTATTATATCATAATTTTGATATATCTCAATAATCATCAGCAATTTTTGTCATCCGTGCAACAGTTTCGTTCATGGCTGGGCTTTATATATAACATATATAAGTGGCTGGTGAAGTGGGCTGGTTGGATCAGAACAAAAATAAAAGACCCTGCCAAAATTAACAAGGTCATTCTATAATTATGTTTTATTAAATATTTATTACAAATTATTTCCAAATTTCAATTTCATTATTGGTATTATAATGCCAATAAACATCTTTTTCTACAGGTTCTGCTTCAGAATAATAATATATTTTTATTTGTGTGTTATCTGCAATATAAAGATTCTTCTCATCGATGTTTTTACTATAGATATTAACATTATTCCAATCTGATTTAGTACCTTCATAAAAAATATTTACAGCACTTGGTTTACTGCTAGATACAAAAGCTGTTCTTTCTATTTTTTCTAATGTTTTAGGAAGAATGATTGTTGCGTTATCTTGTAGCCAAGAATATATCATTAAATAACCATTTAACTCCTTAACTGAACCAAAATCAATAAAATCAACGTGAAAATTATTTTCCTCACTATCTGTAACATCATTATCAAATAAATAATAACCGAATGCATAACTATCTAATTTTTCAATACTATCTGGAATAACATATTTAGTTTCTTTACCCCAAAAGTATTTATTAAAGCCTTCATAAGCTATTTTCTTTATACCATTAGGTATAAATGAATTAGATGAATTTATAATTATTGTATCTGTTAAACTATCAATTAAACATCCGCAATCTTCTCTTGAATCATATAATTTATTATCTTTTGAAACATAAATATTTTCTAAATTCATATCATATATTCTTATTCCTGATATGCCAAGTGTTTCTTTTGGGTATTGTTTTAGTTCAGATTCTTCAAGTGGACGTGAATCCATAAATTTTTCAAAATATCTAGGTAAGTGTACTGATTTACCTTCTACTGCTGAAGTATAAACTGAAACAACCTTAAATGTATCAGGAATCATTCTCGCCATAACTGTTATTGTATCTGGAATAATAACTTCATCATTTTTTGTTTCTATTAATTCAACTATACCTTCACCATATATTTCTTTGTTCTCAAGTACAATATATGTATTACCATTTTGTTCAAATGTTTTTCCTTTTTTAGGTAATAAACAAAAATTAATTATATTGATGATTAATAATATTGCCACAATAAATGATGTTATTGTAATTATTTTAATTTTCTTTGCTCTTTTAACCAATAATAATTTATAATTTTCCCAATCTTTTTCATCTTTTTCTTTGAAATAATTTTCATCAACATTGAAATATTCACATAATGATTTTAGATTATCATCACTTGGAAGGCCCAATCCATTTTCCCATTTTGCAATAGTACTTCTTGAAACAAAAATTTCCTTTGCTAATTCAGTTTGACTCTTCCCTCTATTTTTTCTTAATTCTTTTAACTTTTCTTTAAATTCCATAAAAAGATTTCCCCTTAGTAATTTAACAAAACCAAATTAATTATAATAAAAAACAACGATAAAACAAGCAAAAAATGGGTGTTACCCTGTTACTTTTAACAATAATAATATAATAAATCCATTCTAGCCATTATTTATTGTTAATTAATTCAAAATAATTCCAGTAATGACTGATTATATTAGAAAAAAGACCTTGTCATTTCTAACAAGGTCATTCATACTTATTTTTTATGTCGTTTTCTTGCGAGTGATTGCGTCACTTCACATCTTAATTAATTATTCCTTTACGAATGGTAATAAAGCCATATGTCTAGCTCTCTTAATAGCGATAGCTAGCTTTCTTTGATATTTAGCAGATGTACCAGTTACTCTTCTAGGTAAGATTTTGCCTCTATCAGTAACGAACTTCTTTAATAAGTCTACATCCTTAAAATCAATGTGTTCAATATGGTTTTGAGTAAAGTAACAAACTTTTTTACGACCACGTCTTTGATCGTTCTTACGATTTTGTTGCATTATAATTTCCTCCTTATTTTAGAATGGTAAGTCATTGTCATCAACATTCACATCAAAACTTTGTGGAGCATCATTTGATGCATAATTGTTTTGTTGTGGAGCGCCATAGCTTGGATTATTATATCCTTGATATGGATTTTGTTGAACTTGTTGAGATGGTTGAGCTTGGCTATTGTCTCTAGGTTGAAGATTTTCAACTCTTTCTACAATAACATCAGTTGTGTATCTTACTTGTCCATCTTGGCCTTGGAATTGACCAGTTTGAATTCTTCCTTCAATAAGCATCATATAGCCCTTCTTAATGAAACGGCTAATGAAATCAGCTTGTTGTGAGAAAGCTACACAATTGATGAAATCAGCTTGACGATTTCCGCTTGCATCTCTTTGTACTCTATCGCATGCGATAGCAAATCTTAAGTTAGGTAGCCCATTTTGAGTATATTTAAGCTCAGGGTCCTTAGTAATTCTTCCAGTAATTATAACTTTGTTCATATAATCACCTCATTAATTATTCGCCATCAACTACAACGATATGACGAATAATCTTTTCGCTAATGTTAGCTACACGATTAAATTCAGAAACGGCTTCCTTAGAAGCTTCAACTAAAGCCCATACATAATAGCCCTTTTTGTTCTTAGCTATTTCGTATGCTAATTCTCTTAAGCCCCATTCCTTACATTCTAAAACCTTTGCACCATTTTTAGCAAATAAGTTATTAACAGCTTCAACCTCAGCCTTAATAGCTTCATTGTCTAAATCTGAACGTAGAATGTACATTACTTCATACTTTTTCATATTTTCTTTACCTCCTTTTGGTCTTCCGGCCTAAAATGGTATATTTAGGCAAGGGCATTTTTCTACAAATGCTTGATAATTATAGCATAATCAAGTAACTATATCAAGCATATTTTTTATAGATGAAAAAGACCTAAGTTTTACTTAGATCTTAAGCTTTTTCATTTCAGTAAATGCCATAATAAGTGGTCCAACACCCTTAGCATCATTTTCTACAACTGGCTCTGAAATATAGTATTCGTATGAACCATCTCTTCTTCTATTATTATCTGGACCAAGACCAGCAACAAGGCAAATACCACCTAAATTTAGGTCTCCATCCTTATTAACTGATAGATACTTTTTACATATACCATTAAATATATCAATACCAATTTGTCTATATCTTTCAGGTAAGGCCTTTAATCTAACACCCTTTAGTATTGCGTAAGCAATCATAGCTGAGCCTGAAGTTTCTAGATAATTTCCTTCTCTACCAGGAAAGTTTGGAACCTGCCAGAACATCTTAGATTCACTATCCTGATATTTTAAAATACCATCGATAGTTTCCTTTAATAGCTCCTTAATTGTATGATATTCATCATACATTTGCTCATCCATATAATCATATACATCAGCAAGTGCTACTGTAAACCAGCCAATTGATCTTAACCAGAAGTTTTTAGAAAGACCAGTTTCCTTATCTGCCCAAAACATTTTTCTAGATGAATCATAGCCATGATAATAAAGCTTTGCCTTATCATCAAACATTAGCTTTCTAACGTTTTTAAATTGATTGATAATATCTGCATAATCCTTTTGACCATATCTAGTTTGATATCTAGTATAGAATGGCTGTGCCATATATAAACCATCCAACCAAATTTGGTTTTCATAAATTGCCTTATGCCAGAAATTACCTTCCTTAGTTCTTGGCTGACCTTTAATTTGAGTAAATGTTAAGTCGATAGCCTTTTTATATTTTTCATCCTTATAAATGTCATATAAATCAAATAAAACTCTTGATTCACAAATATCATCTGTAGAATACTTTTCAGGACTATATCCTAAAATAGATCCATCTTCATTTACAAAATAATCAATATATTTTTTAACAAAGTTAATATACTTCTCTTCTTTTGTAGTTTTATATAAATCAATTAGTGAGCCCATCATGCAACCATCTATATAATTCCATGCAATCTTTTTACCTTGTCTTATGGCTTCAATATTCCATAATGGCTTATCAGGCTCTGAGGTCATTAATTTATCAATATATTTTTCTATTATTTCTTTCATCATTTATGCCTCCACTTAAAAATATATATTATTCGCAATAAAAAAGCAATCTATATCTTCAATATTAATCTCAATACCAAGATTTATTTCCAAAGCTTTTAGCTTTTCTTTATAAGTCTCTCTAAAAGATTTTTTAGTTGTTTTTTTAAAACAATCTATATGACTTTTTACTAAATCAATAAATTTTTGACGATAATTGTTTTTTCTTTCTATCAAATCTTTTCCATCAAATATTTTGCTCATCAAAATTATATAAATATTACATATAGCTTGTCGTAAATAAATATCAGCAAAATACTTATTATGACTTTTTAGTCTATCATAAACTAATTCAGGACAAAGCATATAATCATCGAAAGCATCTACATAATAATGATGCTTGCCTTCTTTTCTAGTAATACTTTCTTTATTATAACACCAATAATAAGTTGGATAATTTATATTAATACACTTTTTCTTATTAAAGTCAAAGCCATTAATTAATGAACAAAAATATGAATCCTCAAAATTATTAGATAAGGCTGATGAAAAAGTGATGTTATGCTTTATCAAAAAATCTCTTTTAATATATTTAGCATGTAGCCACGCTTTATTATAATCAGCTTCAAATTTTACCTGATATAATCCGGCTTCACCTTTACGCTCGCCTATAAAGCTAGTTTGTACTAAATCAGCATTAGTTTCCTTTAGACAAGCGATAACCAATTGTAAGCCTGCATTACCATAAAAATAATCATCAGCATCTAAAAATGTAATGTATTTGGCATTTGAATAATCTATTCCTCACTGTCTAGAAAGACCAGCTCCCATATTCTTTTCATTTTTAAGATAAGTAATATTTAATTTAGTATAATTAGCTAAAAAAGAATCACTAATAATCTTGTTGGAACAATCATTAATTATTATTATTCCGATTTCGCTAAAATCGACACCAAGCTGATCACCAATCGAATCTAACGCTTTTTTTATTAACATTTCATCTTCAGCATATTGCGGAATAATAATATCTAAAAACATAAGTTTTCTCCATTTTTATTTACAAGCTAATATTTCATCGATGGATATTTCGCCCTCTCTTAATACCTTTAGGTCATCTCCATCAATCAATACAACAGTCGAACTAATATTAGATGATGTAGTATTTGTATCATAAATCTTATCTA
Organism: uncultured Caryophanales bacterium; assembly: GCA_946626535.1. The sequence goes on along the minus strand of CAMOUK010000038.1, from coordinate 4,636 downwards.
CTAAATCATTATACTGTCTATAAATATCTTCATATTCATTTAAAGGAACCAATCCTGATTCATTAACTGATGTTGTAAGCATTGGTCCATTCTCATTTAATATATCTAAAGCTATCTTATTGTTAGGAATTCTAACACCTATAGTCTTATAGCCTATTTTTATTTTTACATCATCCTTAGCATTTAATATTAATGTTAATGGACCAGGTAAAAATTTATTGATTAATTTTTTTGCCTTCTCATCCACAAAGGCTATAGAATTAATCTGTTCTAAATTTGCACAAAGACAAGCTAAAGGCTTAGTCCTTGGTCTTTTTTTAATCTCATAAATTCTATCTATTCCTTCTGTATCAAATATAGGAGTTCCTATACCATAAACAGTATCGGTTGGAAATATAATAACCTTACTCATTAAAATCACCTACATAAATAAAAGTCATTCTATCCTTATTTTCTAAATCCTTTAATACCTCAACCTTTGAATTTGGAAAATAAGTATTAGCTAGTTTAATCATTTCTTCCTTTTTATCATAGCCATGTTCAAAGGCAATTATAGCCTTATCCTTTAATAATGGCTTAACGCCACTTAAAATAATTCTATAAAACTTCATACCATCCGAACCGCCAAATAAAGCGATATTAGGCTCATTATCCTTTACTAAATCCATAACCTCTTCAGCCTCTGGAATATAGGGAGGATTAGAAACAAATATATCAAACTTCTTACCCTCTAAAGGCTTTAACATATCCCCCTGTAAAAACTCTACATTAGTTCCAAGCTTTTCATTGTTTTTTCTTGCAACATCTAAAGCTTCAAATGAAATATCTGTTGCGATAACATGCATATTTTTTTCTTCCTTAGCTAAGGTAATAGCTATACAGCCAGAGCCTGTTGCTAGATCACATACATCAACCTCTTGGTTTTTAAAATACTTATCATATCTAAATAAGATATTATCTACTAATTCTTCTGTTTCAAATCTTGGAATTAAAACATTCTCGTTAACTATAAAATCATAGCCATAGAAATTAGATGTTCCAATTAAATATTGAATAGGCTTATTCTCATATAAATATTTATCAAATATTAAATCAAATTCCTTTTGTTTTGCTTCAGATATTTCATCTTCTAGCATCATAAATAGCTTAGATGAATTAACATCTAATATTTTTTGTAATAATAATATAACTGCAGCATCCTCTTTATTATTTTCTAAGGCTTTTTCCTTATTTATTTTAATAAATTGCTTATATTTCATAATACCTCCTCATATTTGATTAAATCATCATTATTATAATAAAATTTAAATTCAAATATTTTATCTGTTTCAAATAAAGGCTTTAAAAAATAAATATCGCCTTCCCATAAATTTAAATTAAATAAATTCTTTCTTTCAACCCAAGAAAGTGTTCCTTCGTTACATTCTGAAATTACACCTTCAAATTTAGTCGCCTCATAGACGTGCATTAGCTCTTCAATGCCATTATAAATAAAATGAACTAGACCTCTTCTTTTATAATCAATTAAATCGAGGCTAGTTTCTTCCTTAACCTCTCTTTTAACAGCCTCATCTGGTGTCTCACCAGCCTCAACATGTCCACCTATACCTAAATATTTTCCATGATTAATATCATTTTGTTTTTTATTACGATAAATCATTAGAATTTTATCGTTATCATATATATAACAAACAACAGTCTCAGTCATTTTCTTTATCTCTATTCTTATAAAATTGATATGCTAATAGGGTTGCGCAAATTACGCATATGAAAAAATACACTACTGAAGCAATAGTGTTATTGATAACAATATAAATTATTGTTGAAATTATGAATATTATTCCACTTACTAAATACCATATATATTTTTTCATGGTTATATTTTATCACAAAATTTAAAAAAATGAGTAGTTCTCTACTCATTTATTATTAATAAAACAAATTATTTCTTATAAAACTAGCTTAAAAGCATTTCAATTTCTTCTTTAGATAATAATCTATATTCCTTTTCTTCTAAATTATCATCAAGCTTTAATGGACCAAATTCAATTCTTTTTAAATATGTAACATTACAGTTGATATGCTCCATCATTCTTTTAACCTGATGGAATTTTCCTTCACTAATAATAACATAGGCCTCATTATTACCTAAATCAATTAATTCAGCTGGTTTTGTAATAAAATCACCTAAATCAATTCCTTTTTTAAATACTTCTATATTATTAGCAGTAATCTTTCCATCATATTTTAAATAATACTTCTTTAAAACATGCTTTTTTGGTGAAAGTAAATTATGTGCAAGAACTCCATCATTAGTTATTAATAATAATCCATGTGTATCCTTATCAAGTCTTCCAACTGGAAATATATTTTTATAACTATATTCAGATACTAAATCAATTACAGTTGGATCATTATTGTCAAATGTAGCTGATACATATCCATCTGGCTTATTAAGCATAATATAAATCTTATCGCTATATTCTACCTTATTATCAGCAATAACAACCTCATCATTTACTTCATCTATTTTAAAGTCATCGTTAGTTACTATCTCACCATTAACTAATACGTAGCCTTTTCTAATATACTCTTTAACTTCCTTACGTGAGCCATAGCCCATATTCGCAAGCATTTTATCTAATCTCATCATAAATTAATCTTCTCTTTTTTAAATTTTTCTATCATTTCTCTAGTTAATGATATATTATCATCATCTATATCTATTTCGTCTGGCTTAAACCAATTAGCAAATTTTAATTCATTTTCTTCTACCTTAATTGGTTCATCCTCAAAAACATCTGCATAATAGCCAGATAGGCAAGAGCCTGTTTTTCCCCAAGGCTGGCTCTTGTAATATTTTATGTTATTAACCTTTAAACCAACCTCTTCAAAAACCTCTCTTTTAACTGTTTCTTCCAAGGTTTCACCTATTTCATTATATCCAGCTACTAAAGCGTAATTAACGCCATTAAGATACTTTGTAAGCATTATTTTAGAATGGTTCTTATTTAATAATCCAACTATTACAGCTGGAGCTATAGTTGGAAATATTTCATTACCACAATCGCATTTAATAGCTCTAAGCTCATTAGAAAAATAGGTTGGCTTACCACATCTACCACAAAATCTATTATTATTAATCCAACTATATAGATGATAGCCTGTAGATATTATATATGATCTTTTATCCTTAAATTCTCTAAATATATTTAAAGGTGTTTCACATTTAACATTTTCTAGACATATAAAATAATTATTATCATCGACATTAAAGGCATAAATATAGCTATAATTTGGATAATCCTTATATTGATAAAACTCATTTTTTTCATTCAACAATATTCTATCCTTATTATAAAATAATACAAAATCATCTTCACTTGGTAATATGTTTTTATAATCAACATTATATTTCTTTTTGAAATTTTGTAGCATTTTACCACCCCATATTAAAAAATAGGTGCAAGCACCTATTATTTTTTATCTTTATTAGAAGCTTTTTTAGTTGAAGCTTTATTTGTTTTATATCCCTTAGGATTCTTTTGTTGCCAATTCCATGAATCTCTACACATTTCTTCGATACCATATTTAGCCTTAAAGCCAATTTCTTTAAATGCCTTATCGCAGTTTGCATAGCATTCATCGATATCACCAGCACGTCTAGGCTTAATAACATATGGAATTCTAAAGCCACATACTCTTTCGAAGGCATCATGTAATTGTAATACAGAATAGCCCTTACCAGTACCTAGGTTATAAGTTACTAATCCACAATTTTGTTCAAGCTTCTTCAATGTTAAAACATGACCATAAGCTAAATCACATACGTGGATATAATCTCTTACACCAGTACCATCGATAGTATGGTAATCATTACCAAATACACCAAGCTCTTTTCTCTTACCGATAGCAACTTGAGTGATATATGGCATTAAATTATTAGGAATACCATTTGGATCTTCACCAATTAATCCTGATGGATGAGCACCAATTGGGTTGAAATATCTTAATAAAGCGATATTAAAGTCGCTATTTGCAACCTCAAAATCTCTTAGGATATCTTCAATCATAAGCTTAGTTCTTCCATATGGATTTGTTACATGTAAATCAAAGTCCTCATAAATAGGTACAGATTTTGGTTTACCATAAACTGTAGCAGATGAAGAGAATACTAAATTCTTAACCTTGTACTTTTTCATTAATACTAATAAGTTCATTAATGAATCTAAGTTATTTCTATAATATTCAAGTGGCTTTTCAACTGATTCTCCAACAGCCTTTAATCCAGCAAAATGGATAGCAGCATCAATTTTTCTTCTTCTAAAAACCTTCTCAAATTCATCAAGGTCGCAACAATCAACCTCAAAGAATTTAACCTCTTTACCTGTTATTTGTTTAATTCTATCTAATACAACCTCACTTGAATTAGATAAATTATCCGCAATAACAACATCATATCCTTGTTCTAATAATTCTACAACTGTATGAGAACCGATATAACCTGTTCCACCTGTAACTAAAATTGTGCTCATTTTACCACCTCATTATGAAAATTATAACATTTTTTAAATTAATAAACAATAATTATTATTCTGTTCTTAACGCAACTACAGGATCTTTTCTAGCGGCAGAT
>CAMOUK010000037.1 GCA_946626535.1 uncultured Caryophanales bacterium | reverse complement strand
TGAGTACCAGGAAGTACGATACAACGTACATTCTTATTAACCTTCTTACCCTTTAGGATATCTCTTGCAATTCTTAAATCTTCCATTCTACCATTTGTACAAGAACCAATTACTACCTGATCAATAGTAGTCTTCTTACAAACTTCCTCATCTACAGTATGAGCATTTTCAGGTAGATGTGGGAATGCAACTGTTGGCTTAATCTTTGATAAATCAATATCATAAGTTTCAGCATAAACTGCATCAGCATCTGCCTCATAAACTGTAGGAGTTTTTTTAGAATGCTCCTTACAATATTCTAAAGTCTTTTCATCTACTGCAAATATACCATTCTTAGCACCAGCCTCAATTGCCATATTTGCCATAGAAAATCTTGAATCCATTGATAGATACTTTAAGCCTTCTCCACTAAATTCCATAGATTTATATAAAGCACCATCAACACCAATCATACCGATAATATGTAAAATGACATCCTTACCACTAATACCAAATGCAGGCTTACCAACTAAATTAAATTTAATAGCCTCTGGTACCTTAAACCAAGCCTTACCTGTAGCCATACCACAAGCCATATCTGTTGAACCAACGCCTGTAGAAAAAGCACCTAAAGCACCATAAGTACAAGTATGTGAGTCAGCACCAATTGTTAAATCACCAGCAACTACTAAGCCCTTTTCAGGAATAATAGCATGCTCGATACCCATTTGACCAACCTCTAAATAGTTAGTTAAATTCTTAGCGTGAGCAAACTCTCTAATAAATTTACATTGCTCTGCTGATTTAATATCCTTATTTGGAGTGAAATGATCTGGAACAATTACAACCTTGTCCTTATCAAAAACCTCCTTAACACCAATCTTATTAAATTCCTTAATAGCAACTGGCGTAGTAATATCATTACCATGAACCAAATCTAATTTAGCTTCAATTAATTGTCCTGCAACAACCTTATCTAACCCTGCGTGGGCAGCTAAGATTTTTTGTGACATTGTCATTCCCATATTATTTACTCTCCTTAAACAACTTATATTCTACTGAATCTATCAAGGCCTTAAATGATGCCTCGATAATATCCTTTGAAACACCTACAGTTGACCATGTGCTCTTGCCATCTGTAGATTCTATGATAACTCTTGTAATAGCTGCAGTAGCTGATTCCTTACCATCTAGGATTCTTACCTTATAGTCTGATAGAGAAACCTCATTTAAAATTGGATAGAATTTACCTATCGCCTTTCTTAAAGCCTTATTTAAGGCATCGACAGGTCCATCTCCATTAGCTCCTGTAACCTCTTCTTCACCCTCTACAATTACCTTTATAATTGCTGAGGCTGAAAATTCATTTTCAAGTGATGGTCCCTCACCAATAGTCTTAAAGTTTTCAACCTCGAAGAATGAATTAAAATTCTTCAATGCCTTATGAACCAAAAGCTCAAATGAAGCATCAGCACCCTCAAACCGGTATCCCATATATTCTAAGGTTTTAACCCTATTGATGATAACATCAATTGCTGGGTCATCCTTTTTAATATCAGGATATATTTTATTTATCTTAGCGATTACAGTAGATTTACCTGCAACCTCACTAATTAAAAATCTTCTTTCATTTCCAACCTTATCAGGCTCAACATGCTCAAATGACTTAGGATTCTTATAAACACCATCAATATGCATACCTGCCTTATGGGCAAAGGCGCTATCACCAACATATGGCATACCCTTAGCCATCTGGAAATTTGATACCTCAGCTATAAATTTAGCCGTTGAAGTCAACTTCTCCAAATTACCGCTAGGTAGACAGCAGATATTTTTCTTAAGCTCTAAATTAGCGATAATTGTTGATAGATTAGCATTACCACATCTTTCACCATAGCCCAAGAATGTACCTTGGACTTGGCTACAGCCTGCAAGCACTGCCTCTATTGAGGCTGATGTTGCCATGCCTGAATCGTTGTGGGCATGAATTCCAAGTGGACATTTAATAGTCTTTTTAATTTCAGTAATTATCTCAACCATTTCACTAGGAAATGTACCACCATTCGTATCGCATAATATAATTGTTTCAGCACCAGCATCAGCAGCTGCCTTTAAAGTTTCTACTGCGTACTTGCTATTATATTTATAACCATCAAAGAAATGCTCAGCATCATAAAATACCTTTTTATTTTTGCTTCTTAAATATTTTATCGTTTCTGATATCATACTTAAGTTTTCTTCCTTTGTAGTATTAATAATATGCTCTACATGAAATAGTGAAGATTTACCAAATATACATACATATTCTGTTTCTGCCTCAAGTAAGGCATTAACATTAACATCCTTATCCACATCAACATTACATCTTCTTGTTGAACCGAAGGCAACGAGGTGAGAATTTTTTAAATTGAGATTTTTTGCTTCCTTAAAGAATTCTAAATCCTTTTGATTAGAACCAGGATTTCCAGCCTCAATAAAGCTTATGCCTAATTCATCTAATGCTTTTGCAATCTTAATTTTATCTGATACTAAAAAGCTTATGCCTTCAGCTTGAGCTCCATCTCTTAAGCTAGAATCAAAAATATCAACCTTCACATTTTCACCTCCTTGTAAATAAATGTTAAATAGTGAGGGTATTAACCATCACCATTTAATAAAATTAGTTATTAATTAATTTATCTTCTTCGTTATTCCAGCTATAAAGCTTTCTAATTTCAGCTCCAACCTTTTCACTTGGATGCTCAGAAGCTAGCTTTCTTAAAGCCTTGAACTTAGCTTGATTTGTTGCTGGAGACATAACTGTTAAGAATTCATTAGCGAATGTACCATCTTGGATATCCTTTAAGATCTTCTTCATAGTCTTTCTAGTCTCATCAGTAATAATCTTTGGTCCAGTAATATAATCACCATATTCAGCTGTATTAGAAATTGAATATCTCATACCAGCAAAGCCTGATTGATAGATTAAATCAACGATAAGCTTCATCTCGTGAACACATTCAAAGTATGCATTTCTTGGATCGTAGCCTGCCTCAACAAGTGTATCGAAACCTGCTTGCATTAATGCACAAACACCACCGCATAATACTGCTTGCTCACCAAATAGGTCAGTTTCAGTTTCTGTTCTAAATGTTGTTTCAAGTAAACCTGCTCTTGCACCACCGATACCAGCACCATAAGCAAGTGCTAAATCAAGTGCATTACCAGTTTCGTTCTTTTCAACAGCAACTAAACATGGAGTACCCTTACCAGCTTGATATTCACTTCTTACTGTATGACCAGGTGCCTTAGGAGCAATCATTGCAACGTCTACACCCTTAGGTGGAACGATTTGACCAAAATGAATTGCAAATCCATGTGCGAACATTAACATCTTGCCAGGCTTTAGATTTGGTTCGATGTCTTCCTTATACATTGCAGCTTGCTTTTCATCATTAATTAAAATCATGATGATGTCTGCAACCTTAACTGCATCCTTAGTAAGCATAACCTTTAAGCCTTGCTTTTCAGCCTTTTCCCAAGACTTAGAGCCTTCATATAAACCAACTACTACGTTAACGCCAGATTCCTTTAGGTTTAATGCGTGTGCATGTCCTTGAGAACCATAACCGATAATCGCAACAGTCTTTCCTTTTAATTTGTTTAAATCACAATCTTTTTGATAATAAATTTTTGCTTCTGCCATTTTTCTTTTTCCTCTCTTATATAAATTCTTCCTCATTGTTGGCTTTTTTTAACTCGCCATCGCCTCTACCGATAGCGGTAATACCTGTACGAATAACCTCTTTAATACCATACTCATTAAGCATTTCAATAATAGCTGAAACCTTACTATGATCGCCTGTTACCTCTAATACCATTGAATTATTTGAAACATCGATGATATGAGCTCTAAATATATTACATATTTCAATAATTTGACTTCTCTTATCCTTTGGAGCCTCAATCTTAACTAAGCAAAGCTCTCTTCTAATAGAATCGTCTAAAGGCAAATCAGAAATTGTAATAACATCCATTAGCTTAGCTAATTGATTTTTAATTTGTGAAAATACATCATCTTCACAATCAACCACGATAGTCATTCTAGAAAATTCAGGATTTTCTGTTTCACCTACAGATAAGCTATCAATATTGTAGCCTCTTCTTGAAAACAGTCCAGCAACTCTCGACAAAATACCCATGTGATTATTTACAAGAACTGATAATGTGTGTCTAGCCATAATTGTCACGCTTCCTTTCTATAAGGGTTATATATATAGATATATATAAGTCCTCAGATTTTTTCGTATAGGTTTATTATATACACAAACAAATTAATTGTCAATAAAAAAACGCCTCATTTACCGAACATAGTTTTCCAAAAACAATTTTTAATAAAATATAATTCGAAATATAAAATCAAAAATAGAATTATTTTCGTTATTTTTTATTTTTTATTGAATTGGTCTAACAAAATTCAAATAATTGAAAACGTTTTTTAATTTTTGTTTATAAAATAAATACAATTAAGCCTGGATTTTTAATTCTTTTTTCCTCTTCAGATATTAATTCCTTATACTTAAACTTCTGATATTTAGCATTAAATATATCTAGTTCATTACCTAAAATATAATCTTTAATTTGATTCTTTTGTTTTAATTCTTCAGCAAGCTCTAGGGTATTAGTTTTAATAATATGCTTACCACTTGTTGAGCCATACCCAACAACTACATATAATACCTTATCCTTTAATCTTTTACACATTTTAATATGTGCCATTAAATTATATAAGGCCTGTTCTTTAGTTTCCTTATTAGAATGAATATCAATTCTCATATCTTTTTAACCTCGGATAGCCTTTAATATTATATTTTGGGCAAACCCAGTAATTTTGTTCTTGCCTTTCATTAAGACAATATAAAGCACATAAAGCTGATTTATATTTATTATTTAAAATAAACCTATATAAAAATGATAGCTTATTTCTTTTCTTAAACAGTTTAGAATTACTTATTCCAGGATGATATACTCTAATATCATAGTTTTCCTTTAATTCATTAGAATAATCTAAAAGCTTTCTTTTAGCTATCGCATATGAATCATTCCTATTTGATATTGATACACATACGATAAATTTAACCTCTTCTTTTAATTCATCTATTAATTTTTTAGGACCTGAATAATTAATTATTTCATTTATATCATCGTTAATATCAGCACCGCTATTAATAATAATATAATCAAGTTTTAATTTTCTTATTCTTTCAAAATCAATATCCTTATTAAAATCAATAATTAAATCAGCTTCTTTATCCTTTGATGAGGAATAATATACATTAACATTTTTATATTTTAATTCCTCATAAATAGCACTTCCGATATAGCCTTTACCTATAAGTAAGATATTTTTATCCTTTAAATCGATAATGTTTTTATCTAAATATTTTTTTATTCTATTATTCATAAATATATTTACCGTCTTTAAAAATTAATATCTTATTACCATCGTAATCTATACCTAAGACATTAGTCGAATCATCACCAAATACTAAATCTAGATGGTGATCTGATTTATTAATAAGCTTCTTATTTTTAATACCAAAGGTATAGGCATAGCCTAAGGCTAAATGGCAGCCAGTATTTTCATTTAATAAAACAGAATAGAAATTCTTATCATTAAAATAATCTACCATAGATATTTCACCACAATAATACATAGTATCATCTAGTAAAATATTTTTATCTAAATTTGTATCGATAATCTTACCATTTTTAAATTTAACCTTATAATTTTCTACAACATAGCCCTTATAATATACAGGCTTTGATGATACTAATATTCCATTAACACCATATTTAATAGGTGCGGTATAGGCCTCAAGGCATGGAACATTAGGGCAAAATCTAATGCCTCCTTTAGTTTCTTGATATTTATCTTGAAATTTAAAATTTTTAGTTAAAGATACTGTTAAATTAGTACCAAGCTTTGTTTCAAACTTTAATTTCTTTAATTTTAATCCACTTAATCTTTTAGCATCTAAATTAGATTTAACATCTAAAAACTTAAAGATTTCCTCCCATAGTCTTTCTTCAGTTGTCTGAAGCTTTGCAGCCCAATAGCAGTTTGAAACTGCAATAATAGTCTTTTGAGACTTTAAATCTAGGAAATAATCATTTACAAATTGTAAATCCCTTAAGCAATTCTTATATTCTAAAATATCATATTCATTTAAAGAAATTGATGGAGTAAAAGGCGATGTCAAAACAATTCTTGTAAAGCCTTTTTTTATTAATTCTTTATATTTTTTAATATCGCCTAATATATATTTATGATAACCATTTGATATCTTTTCTTCTAAAATCTTTCCATCTGTATAATTAATTAAAATATCTTCTGTATAAGGCCTACATTCAGAAGCTAATAAATCGATATATTCCTCTAAATAGCTAGAGCCTACAATTTCAACTACCTGATTTTTTTGTAAATTTAGGCCTTCCTTAACGCAGTAAGAAAAATAATCTCTTATCTTATTTGTTAAATCTGCCGTTAACATAAGCAACTATTGCGTTTACAGACTCTTCAATACCAATTTTAGAATTTACACAAATATCATAATTTCTAGCCATACCCCAATCACCGTCAGTATAGAAATTATAATAGCCTCTTCTTTTCTTATCCATCTTAACAATTACTGATTCTGCCTTCTTAGGATCAACACCATAATATTTAACAGCTCTTTCAATCTTTGCATCCATAGGTGCACAGATAAATACGCTTAAAACATTATCGTATTCCTTTAAAACATAATCAGCACATCTACCAACTATTACGGCAGACTCATTAGCCTCAGCGATCTTTTTAATTGCGTCATTTTGAGCTAAAAAGACCTTTTGGCTTAGAGGAATATCATATGAATAAAGGCCTGATGTTCCTCCAAAGAAAAATTCCTTTTTCTCATCATATTGTTCAAAAACAGTTGGATCAATACCTGATTCTTTAGCTGCCTTTGTAATCAATTCTGAATCATAATATTTAATGTTTAGCTTCTCAGCTAATAGCTTAGCGATAAATCTTCCACCGCTTCCATATTCTCTTCCAATTGTAATAATGTATTTCATGAACTTTCATCCCCTTTATCTTATTATACCAAAAAAATTATGAAAGAAAATGAAAAGAGTTTCAAAATCTTGACAAAATTTTTTTTAGATTTTATACTATAAGTAAGGTTAACAATTCAAATATATATTAATATATAAACCTTAAATTTTAGCTATTCTAAGGGGGTTACAAATATGATTGAAACAGCTAATTTAGTCCTTGATATATTAAAAGACAAGGACATGGATGAAACAATTAAAATTTTAACGAACGACGAAGTCAAGAAAACCTACGTTATTCCTGATTTAACGATTAAGGATCAAGAAAATCTTTTCAAAAAATTAAAACTTAATTCAAAATCAGCAGGACATTACGTTAGAGGTATATTTAAAGAAAATAAATTAATTGGTATCATAAATGAAAACGGACGCTTAGTAGATGGTAAGATAGATTTAAGTATAGCGTTATCTCCAGAATATCAAGGACAGGGATTAGCAAAGGAAGCTCTACAGGGAGCATTAGAAGAAATGTGGAAACTTAATTACAATGAAGTTTCAGCTTATGCTTTTGCAGACAATTTAGCAAGCATCAATGTATTAGAGGCTGTTGGTATGCAAAAGATTGACCGCGAAGAAGAAATGGATTATAGAGGACAAAAGCATAAAGTAGTCTTCTATACAATAAAAAAGTAAATATAAAAAAACAAATCGGGATAATTTATCCCGATTATTTTTTTCTAGGTAATTCTATTGGTTCTTTTACATTATCTGAATGTTTATATAAAACAACTACTCTACCAATTTTTTGAACTATTTCAATTCCGGCATCCTCGAAGAATTCAAATACTTCTTCATCTTCTACCATAGAATTTTGTAAAATTGAAATTTTCATTATTTCATGCTTATTCAAATAATTTAGTGCATCTGTTAATAAATTATCAGATAAGCCTTCCTTACCAATTTGAAATTTAGCCTTTTCCTTTTGAGCTAAGCTCTTTAAAAAAGCCTTTTGTTTTGGATTAAGCATAAATACCCTCCTATAATTCGACAAATATTATAACAAAAAATCTCCTAAAGTCAAATTTAGGAGATTTATTAATTAATCTAAGAATTCCTCGCTATCGTATGAATCCTCTAAGATCTTTTTCATATCCATAACCATAGGTACTCTAGGGTTAGCTGGAGAGCATTGATCCTCATATGCTAAATAAGCAAGCTTTTCAGTTGAGCTCATCCAAGCATCTCTATTGATACCTTGAGATTTAAAGTTCATCTTAATACCTAATCTCTTAGCTAGCTCACCACAAGCCTTAGCATAAGATTCTACACCCTCTTCTACAGTAGATGCAGGAAGTCCTAAAATCTTAGCAATTTCAGCATATCTTTCATCAGCATCATAGTAGTTATATTTTGGCCATGTAGAAAGCTTTTGTGGCTTCTTACCATTATATCTAATTGTATAAGGTAAAAGGATAGCGTTAGCTCTTCCATGAGGTACATGGAACTCAGCACCAACCTTATGAGCCATTGAGTGGTTCATACCTAAGAACGCATTAGCAAATGCCATACCTGCAAGTGTTGATGCTGAATGCATCTTCTCTCTTGCCTCAGGATCATTAGCACCATTCTTATATGATCTTTCTAGATATTCAAATACTAGCTTTATAGCTTGGATTGCAAGACCATCAGTAAAGTCGTTTGCTAGAGTTGAAACATAAGCCTCTGTTGCGTGTGTTAAAACATCCATACCAGTATCAGCTGTAACACTTCTAGGTAAATTCATAACAAATTCTGGGTCGATAATAGCTACAGTTGGAGTTAATGAATAATCTGTAAGTGGATATTTCTTATGCTCAATCGCATCAGTAATAACCGCAAATGGAGTAACCTCACTACCAGTACCTGATGTTGTTGGAATACATACTAGCTTTGCCTTTTTACCTAATTCAGGGTATTGGAAGGCTCTCTTTCTAATATCCATAAATTTTTGTTTTAAGTCGTCAAAGTTTACATCTGGATGCTCGTAGAATAGCCAAATACCTTTAGCACAGTCCATAGCTGAGCCTCCACCTAATGCAATAATTGTATCAGGCTCAAATGAACGCATTAATGTAACACCCTTTTGAACTGTTTGAATTGATGGATCTGGTTCAACATCACAGAATAATTGATATGGAACCTCTGGTGATCTTTGCTCTAGCTGTGCAATTACCTTATTAACATAGCCAAGCTCTACTAATGAACGGTCAGTTACGATAAGAGCCTTCTTCATTTCCTTCATTTGATGTAGATATTCAATTGAATTTCTTTCAAAGTAAATCTTTGATGGAATCTTAAACCACTGCATATTATTTCTTCTCCTTCCAACCTTTTTAATGTTTAATAGATTAACTGGACCAATATTGCCACCAACTGAGTTGTGACCATATGAACCGCAGCCTAGTGTAAGTGATGGTATAAATGAATTATATACATTTCCGATACCACCGAAGGTTGAAGGTGAATTACAAATTATACGAATTGCTGGAATATAATCTCCAAATTTTACTTCTAATTCCTTAGAAGCTGTATGAATAGCTGCAGAATGTCCTAAACCATTAAATTCAACCATTTCCTTAGCAAAATCAAAGCCCTCTTCAGTAGATTCAGCTTTAATCATCGCAAGAATTGGTGAAAGCTTTTCTCTAGTTAATGGTTCATCAACGCCTACATGATCACATTCAGCAATAATAATTACAGTATTTTCAGGAACATCAAAGCCAGCTTCCTTAGCAATCCAAGTTGCATATTTACCTACAATATTTGGATTTAGCTTAGCATTTGGATAATCCTCTTTAGTCTTTACGCCAAACATAAATGCTTCAAGCTTTTTCTTTTCTGTCTTATTAGCAAAATATACACCGAACTTTTTAAATTCTTCTTTTACTTCCTCATATATTTCCTTATCAACGATAACAGCCTGTTCAGATGCACAAACCATACCATTATCAAAGGCCTTTGACATAACAACATCATTTACTGCTTGACGAACATTACATGTCTTTTCAAAATAAGCAGGTACGTTACCAGCTCCAACGCCAAGGGCAGGCTTACCACATGAATAAGCAGCCTTAACCATAGCATTACCACCTGTTGCTAAAATAGTTGCAACACCTGGATGATTCATCAATGCTGATGTAGCATCCATAGATGGATGTTCAATCCATTGGATACAGTTTTTTGGAGCTCCTGCCTTTATTGCAGCTTCATATACTATTCTTGCTGCTGCAACAGATGACTTTTGAGCATTTGGATGGAATGCAAAGATAATTGGGTTTCTAGTCTTTATACAAATTAAAGACTTAAATATTGCAGTTGAGGTTGGGTTTGTAACAGGAGTGATACCTGCAACAACACCAACAGGCTCAGCAATCTCAGTCATACCTGTAACTGAATCTTCAGATATAACGCCAACTGTCTTTGTTCTTTTCATATTGTTTGTTACATATTCGCAAGCAAATAAATTCTTTGTTGCCTTATCCTCAAACACTCCACGTCCAGTTTCTTCTATAGCAAGCTTAGCTAAGCTGCCGTGAGCATCTAATGCTGCAACGCTACATTTAGCTACGATATAATCTATTTTTTCTTGATCATATGATGCATAATCATCTAAAGCCTTTAAAGCCTTTTGTACTAACGCATCAACCTCTTTTTGAGGTGTTAATAAGTTTTCTTCCATATTAAATTCTCCTTTTTATCGTTTTTTGACAATTTCATTATATACTTAAAAAAAGAGAATAAAAAAAGGTAAACGTTTTATCTGCCCTAGTTAAACGTTTACACTATTTTTAAAACTATTATTTATACCATTTAATTGGTTCAATACCATTTTTCATTAAGAAATCATTTGTCTTAGAAAAAGGCTTAGAGCCAAAGAATCCTCTATATGCTGAAAGTGGAGATGGGTGATTTGATTTAATAATTAAATGCTTAGGATTATCTAAATATTTACTTTTAGATTGGGCAGGTGCTCCCCATAAAATAAAGACAATTGGTCTATCTATCTTATTAATTTCTTTAATTACATTATCACTAAATATTTCCCAGCCCTTATTCTTATGAGAAAAAGCTTCATGCTCTCTTACTGTAAGAAGTGTATTTAATAATAAAACTCCTTGCTTAGCTAAATATGTTAAATCTCCATCCTGCTGTATTTTAACACCTAAATCAGTTTCCATTTCCTTATAGATATTTTTTAATGACGGTGGAAGCTTTTCACATAAAACTGAAAATGATAGCCCATGAGCTTGATTTGGCTCATGATATGGATCTTGCCCTAATATTACAACCTTTATATTATCAAAATCAGTTAATTTTAAAGCATTAAATATATTTTCATATTTAGGATAACAAATATGATTATTATATTCCTCATCAACAAATTTCTTTAAATTGATAAAATATTCTTTTTTTTCTTCTTCTTTTAAAAATTCTTCAAAGCTCATAATTCAAACCTCATTAAAATAATTATATTAAAAAGAAATATTAAAGTAAAGAACAAAGGTTGATGAATCAACCCCAAGGAGCTTAGGCTCCTTTTTTTAAT
>CAMOUK010000036.1 GCA_946626535.1 uncultured Caryophanales bacterium | reverse complement strand
AAATTGTAGTATAATACTACAATAAGAGGTTTAAATTGTATGCGTGTTAGAAAAATTCATCCTTACATTTTAATAATAAGCTCTTTTGTTAGTGTAATTTTATTAGGAACACTATTATTGCTGTTACCTATATCAGCTAAAGATGGTAATTCTATAGGATTTATCGATTCGCTATTTATGTCAACATCTGCAGTATGTGTAACAGGTCTTGCCACTGTTAGTGTAGCAAATAACTTAAGTGTCTTTGGACAGATAGTTATGTGCGTGCTAATGGAAATAGGTGGACTTTCTATAATAACTATTGCGGTTTTTATTTTTGCAATATTAGGTGCGAAAATAGGTGTAAGCAATAGAATATTGATAAAGGAAGCTTTAAATCAAAATTCTGTTAAGGGTGTTATTGGTTTAGTTAAAAAGATAATATTTACAACCCTTATTATTCAAGGCGTTGGAACAATAATAAATTTAATAGCTTTGATGCCACACTATGATTATAATTTTGGTCGTAGCCTATATGTTTCTATCTTCCATACCGTAGCTTCATTTAATAATGCTGGTTTCGATATATTTGGAGATGATTCAATGCTTGGCTTTAGTAGTGATGTATTACTTAATGCGACTACTATGATTTTAATTGTTTTAGGTGGTATAGGCTTTGTCGTAATTGATGATATCATTAGAAAAAGAAGATGGAAGAGATTAACTCTTCATACAAAACTAACGTTAATTATTACAGCTATATTAATTATTGGTGGTGCATTACTATTTAGAATGGCTCAAAGTAATGCGACATGGATGCAGTCATTCTTTACATCTATAACATGTAGAACTGCAGGTTTTGCAACATTTGATATGGCAGAGCTATCAAATGGTGGTTATCTAATTTGTATAGGTTTAATGTTTATTGGTGCTTCACCTTGTTCAACTGGTGGTGGTATTAAGACAACAACAATAATTGTTATTTTAATTGCCATCTATCATTTCGCAACAGGTAAGACAGCTAAGGCCTTTGGAAGAAAAATTCCAAATAATGTTATATTTAAGGCCTTTGTATTATACGTTATAGCCTTTATATTCCTAGTTGTTGGTATATTTGTTGTAGCTTGTATAGAGACTGATATAGATCTTAAAAAGATTATATTTGAGTGTGTTTCAGCATTCTCAACAACAGGTTTATCAATGGGTATAACAAAGAGCCTATCAATTGGTTCAAAATTAGTACTATGTGTATTAATGCTATTTGGTAGACTTGGACCATTAACAATTATCGGAGTAGTAAATAAGAACTGGATGAATGAATCTAGAAGTGATATTAAGTATGTAGAAGAAGGAGTTTACGTAGGATAATGAAAAAGAGTTTTGTAATTATAGGACTTGGAAGATTTGGCTCAGTTGTAGCAAAATCTTTAGATAAGATGAATTGTGATTTAGTCGCAATAGATATTAATGAAGAAGCAGTAAATAATGTTGCTAAGCAAATTCCACATGTTGTAGTAGCTGATTCTACTAAATTATCTGTTTTACAGGATTTAGGTGTTGCATCTGTTGATCATGCTATCGTATGTATCGGTAATAACCTACAGGCATCTATTTTAACTGTGTTAAATTTAAAGAAGCTTAATGTTCCAAACATTACAGTTAGAGCTGATGAGGTTGGTCATAAGGAAGTATTTTTACAGCTAGGTGCTACTGATGTAATTATTCCAGAGGAAGCTTCAGCAATTTCACTTTCTAACCATATTATTTCAGATTCTATTTTGGACTATTATGAGCTTGCTAAAAATCACGCTATTATTAAGATTTCTATAGGTAAAAACTTTGAATCTACTCAAAACTTAATTGAGCTTGATGTACGTAATAGATTTGATGTAAATATTGTTGGTATCATTAGAAATGATGAATTCATGATTCCACGTGGTACTGATACTTTAAATCCAAAGGATATTGTTGCGGTTATAGGTACACCTGCAATGGTAAGAAAATTCGATGCATTCTTAAATTCATAATAAAAGAGGTATAAATATGCGCGCTTTAGTTTTATATAATACTTTTAGCGGCAATTCTAGATTTATAAAAAGACTAGATTATATCGCTAAGTCACTAAAAACTAAATATGACATAGTCGATTTTTATAAATCAGAGTATATCGGCAGTAATGCTGATTATATTCGGCTTAAGGGCTCTGTATATGATCTTTTAGTATGCGTTGGAGGCGATGGTACTGTCCATGAGGTAATTAATGCGGTTATGAAGCTTGATAGAAAGCCTAAGCTTGCATATATTCCTGCTGGTACATGTAACGATGCCGCAAGAAGTCTTGGCTTAAGAAAGAATGTTAAGAAGACTGTCAAAACTATTTTAAAGGGCTGTAGTGCTAAGATGGATATATTCAGGATAAATGATGAATATTTCATGTATGGACTAGCTGCCGGCTGTTTAACAGAAATAAGCTATGATACTGGACGAGGCTTGAAGAAAAATATAGGCAAATTCGCTTATTATTTACAGGGCTTAAAATCCTATGTTGATACAAAAACTATAAATATTTCTATTGAAACTAATGGTCAGGAAATTAGTGGTGATTTTAGCTTGATGCTTGCCCTAAATACTAGATATTTAGCTGGCTTTAGAATCAATAGAAAACAAAGAATATATTTAAACGATTCTAAAATAAGAGTAACTTTAATAAAGAAAACAAGTAAACTTGCTAATATTTTTGATTTTGGTATGTTTTTAATCTTTGGGGAGAGATATAAGCATAATATTATCAATTTTGATTCTGAAAAGTTTGTCGTAAAATCAAATCAGCTTGTTGCTTATAATACAGATGGAGAGATGTTTGGTAAGCACAATTTGATAGAGGTTTCTTGTGCTCCTTTAGCTATAGAGCTAATAACAACAAGAAGGGTATTTAAGAGGCATTTTTTGAACAATAACTAGCAGGAGGTATTATATGGAAAAAAATGAATTATTTGAAAGAGTCATTAAACATGATGGTAAGTTTTTTTTCATAGTTAATACGAAATTAAGTAAGGTTTTTAGCGCTTATTATGGTAATAAGAAAATAGCTGATGAGCTAGATTATCATAGCTTTGCGGTTGAGTTTGCTAAGGTTTATGGGCTACTTTTAGATTTTGAGGCTAAGACCTTAAGATTTTTAAAGAACTTAAATCCTGGAAATGAATCATTTACTATTACTGTTTCATATAATACTTTAAATAATAAAACACTAAGAATCTTATATAGCGGTGTTAGAATTAATGAAGATGAAATACTTATTTTAACATCACCTGATACTAATACTGAAAATAGCTTTGATGAGCTTACAAAAACTCATTCTAGAGGCTATTTAATGGGCGTAGTTAAGGAAGCTATTGCTAGAAATGAAAGCTTTGTTTTGATGATTGTAGATGTCGATAATTTTAAAGAATATAACGATATGTATGGTCATATGTTTGGTGATATTGTTTTAATTGAAATAGTATCAGCAATTAAGGATTTCTTAGGTAGTGATGGATACGTTAGTAGAATAGGTGGAGATGAATTTTTAATTTGCTATAAGGCTGATGATTCATATGATACTGTATATGATATTTGTAAGAGATTAAAGAAATCTATCGCTAAGGCTAGTATAAGTAGTGCTAGAAATGTAAAATATACAGTTACTATTGGTTGTTCAAGATTTCCAAATGATGGAAGTACCTATGAGTTATTATTTAGAAAGGCTGATAAGGCCTTGTATAGAGGAAAAAGAAAAGCTAGAGACTGCTTCGTTATTTATTTAGAGGAAAATTGTGGTCCTGTAAGTGAAAATGATGAGATTGATGTCTCTAAAAATAAAATAGATAAGGCTTATAATTCTAATACTAATATTTCTTTAATAACTATGATATTAGAAATATTAAATAAGAATCAAAGCCTTAATGTATCAGTAGATGAAATATTGCCACTTATAGGTAATTATTTTACTCTCGATAGAGTTTTTCTTATCGAAAGTGATCCTGAAACTGATAAGATAGTTGATACTAAGATTTGGTATAATCCAAGAAGTACTAAAAAAAGTATCGATGTTGAAAATGGCGATATGGATACCTGGAGAGAGGCCTTAGGTGAGGCTAATATTGTTAAGCTAAATCAGGTTTCAGCTAACTCTAATCTAGCTTGTTATAATAGCTTAGTTAGAAATAATGTATCAGCTATTGTAGCCTTTGAGCTTAGAGGTGAAGGTAAGCCATTTGGTATTATCAACTTTGAAATGACATCAGTTAATAGATTTTGGCAACAAACAGATGTTTCAACACTAATGCTTATTGCTAGAATTTTATCTATTAAATTTAATAAGGAATATAATACAAGAAAACAATTAGAAGACTTATATTTTGATAAGCTTACAGGAGCTTATAATTATAATAAGTGGCTTGTTGAGGTTAATGATTATATAAAGGTTAATCAGATTGAAAGCTATACTATTTTAGATTTGAGCCTTCATGAATTTAGAAGCTTAACTAATATTTTAGGAAGTAAGAGAACTGATGAGCTTTTAATATATATGGTTGAATTATTAGAAGCAGAAAGAAAAAATAATGATTATATATTCTGTCGTTCTGGTGATGCAAGATTTGCCATATTTGTTCCAAAGACTGATGATACAGCTATAACTATTTTTAATGAATTAATGATTAAAATTAAAGAACATGATATTTGGAGTAAATATATTATTTTAACCTGTGGTGCATCTTTAGGTAATAGAGGCGATGATATTTCAGTTATTGAAGATCAGGCTCTATTGACTAGAAAAAGAAAAAAGGTTAATGAATCTGTTGTTTACTTTGATAGGGAAGTATTTGAGCTTGAAAATAGAAAGATGGAGCTTCAAATGCATATGTATGAAGCTTTAGCAAATTATGAATTCTTAGTTTATCTACAGCCTAAAATTGATATAAAGACAGGCAGTGTTGCTGGAGCGGAGGCTTTATCTAGATGGAATTATAAAAATAATGAGATGATTTATCCAGATGTCTTTATTCCTATTTTTGAGGAAGCTGGCTTTATAGTTAATTTAGATTATTACGTATTTGAACAGGTATGTAAGCTAATTAAAAAGCTTGAAGAAGAAAAGAAGATAATTGTTCCTATATCTGTAAATGTATCTAGATATGTCCCTGATTTTAACTATTATTTAGATGAGCTTGAGCGTATTAGAACTAGATATGGAGTAAAGTCTTCCTTAATTGAATTTGAGATTACAGAAAGAATGTATACGGCAAATACCGAAAGTATTTCTTCATTTATAGATTTATTACATGAAAAGGGCTATTTGGTAGCTATGGATGATTTTGGAGCTGGCTATTCAAATTTCACTACATTATCACATTTAAATTTTGATATTATTAAGATTGATAAGGAATTATGTAATAATGTTAATAATAAAAAAGAAATAATTATTTTAAAATATATTACAGAGCTTGTTAAGAGTTTAAACATGAAGGTTTTATGTGAAGGCGTAGAAGATGTAGGCTTAAGAGATTACCTAAAGGAGATAGGCTGTGATTATATTCAAGGCTATCTATATGATAAGCCACTACCAATTGAGGATTTTATTAAAAAATATGTTAAGTAAGAAAGATGAGAAATCATCTTTTTTTCTTGTATTTTATAAAAATGGTGGTATAATCTAAATCGAAAATGATTTTCAAATTGGAGATTATATGGCGAGAGATAAATATAATACTAAGACTAAAAACATTATAAAAGAAGAAATTATTAATTATCCTGATGGCACTACAATTAAAAAATTAAAGGAAGATTTAGATAATAAAAATCTAAATGTAGGCTTAACTACTATCTATAGAGCTATAGAGGATCTATGTGATTTAGGCATTGTTAAAAAATATTATAATGAAAAGAATATAGCATTATATAAATATGTTAATGATTGTATAAGTGAAAATCATTTCTATTTAAAATGCGATAAATGTGGAAAGATAACTCATGTTGATTGTGGATGTATAGAAGATTTATATCTACATATCTTGAAACAGCATCATTTTAGTATCGATGCGAAAAATGTCATTTTAAATGGAATATGTAGTGATTGTAAAAGTTTTATTAATTTTTAAGGGGATAGACTATGAAAAAACTTTATCTATTATTTACTTTATTATTTTTAATTGTTTTATCTTCTTGTGGAGGAACTAAAAAGACAAATATTGTTTCAACATCTTTTGCAGGCTTTGATTTTGGAAGAGCTGTTGCGGGTGATTTAAAAACATCATCAATGCTACTAGCTCCAGGTGAGGAGCTTCATGATTATTCACCATCTGTTTCTGATATTGAAAAGATTATTTCATCAGAAATCTTTATTTATATTGGTGGAGAATCAGATGAACAGTGGGTTGAAAAACAAATTCTACCTGAAATTGATGAGAATAAAACTAAGGTTATCAACATGATGGATGTTGTAAAAAATGGCGGTGTCACTTATAATGAGGAAGAGCCAGCATCAAGCTTTAGTGAAGAGGAAGAAGAGGAAGAAGAATTTGACGAGCATGTGTGGAATTCAATTACTAATGCTAAAAAAATAATTAATGCAATTTGTGATGCGTTAGTTGAAATTGATAAGGTAAACGAAGATAAATATGTTCAAAATAAAACAAACTATATTAGTAAATTAGATAAGGTTGATAGCGATATTAAAGCTATTACTAATAACTCTAATAAAAAGAAGCTTGTTTTTGCTGATAGATTTCCTTTACTTTATTTTGTAAAGGAATATAATTTAGAATATGATGCTGCCTTTAAGGGCTGTGAGACTGCAAAGGAAGCTAATCCTAAAACTATAGAATCATTAATTAATGTTATTAAAGAAAATAATATTAAGGTTCTATTTGTTATAGAGCTTTCAGAAAGTAATATTGCAGACACAATCATTAATACTTGTAAAAAGGATCAAATAGAATTAGAAAAGAGAGTTTTTTATACTATGCATAATTTATCAAAAGATGATTATGAAGCAGGAAAAACCTATGTTGATTTTATGAACCTTAATATTGAAAGCTTAAGAAAAGCTTTAGCGTAGGATGTGGTATATTGCTATTTGAAGTTAAGGGACTTACCCTCGGTTATGAAAATGAAAAAATAATAAATAATATTTCCTTTTCGGTTGAAGAAAAGGATTTTATCATTGTTGTAGGAAAAAATGGTGCTGGTAAATCAACACTTATAAAGGGCATATTAGGATTAATAAAGCCTATGAGTGGTGAAATTGTTTTTGATGAGTCCTTAAATAAGAAGCATATTGGTTATATGCCTCAAGAAACTAAGGTTGATGGAGCCTTTCCTGCCTCTGTAATGGAGATTGTTTTATCTGGAAGAATTAATAAGATGGGTAAAAGACCATTTTATAATAAAGAAGATAAGGCTGAGGCAATAAAGGCTTTAAAGATATTAAATATCTTAGATATTAAAAATAAGTCATTTTGTGATTTATCAGGAGGTCAAAGACAAAAGACCTTGCTTGCTAGAAGCTTATGTGCAACAGATAAACTATTAATATTAGATGAGCCATCTAATAATTTAGATAACACATCAAGAGAAGAATTTTATTTGTTGTTGATGAAGCTTAATAAGGAGCTTGGTATATCTATTATAATGATTAGTCATGATGTTGATATCGATAAAATGCTTGGCAATAAGCTTTTAAGAATAACAGATAATGGCTATGAATTTAAGAATTTGGAGGACGATTATGAGTGATTTAATCCAAATTTTATCTAGAGAATATATAAGATATGCCTTTGTAGTTGGCTTAACAATGTCTATTTGTGGAGCATTACTTGGTGTTTCATTAGTTTTAAAAAAGCATTCGATGATAGGTGATGGTTTATCACATGTAGGCTTTGGTGCAGTAGCTGTTGCGGCATGTATGGGCTGGGCACCACTTGCCTTTGCGATACCTGTTGTAATGGTAGCCTCATTTTTGATTTTATGGCTTGCTAATAAATCAAAGGTTTTTGGTGATAGCGCAATTGCGGTATTTTCAACCTTAGCCTTAGCATTAGGCTATGCAGCTATAGAGCTTGGTGAGGGCGTTAATTTTAATGTTGGTAATTATTTATATGGTTCACTTTTAGGTGTTAGATTAGAAGAAGTAATAATAAGCTTAATTGTGTTAGTAATAGTGGTTGGCTTATATATCCTTTTATATAATAGGATATTTAGTGTTACATTTGATGAAACATTTTCTAAATCTACAGGCACTAAAACTACATTTATAAATAGTGTTATTGCAATATTAACCTCACTTACTGTAGTAATTGGAATGAAGGTTATGGGTGCGCTACTTATTACAGCCTTAATTATTTTTCCAACTTTATCTGCAAGACAGATATTTAAGACCTTTAAGGGTGTAACAATATTTGCGGTAGCATCTAGCTCGTTTTCATTTATTGTAGGTTTACTTTTAGCATGTATAATTGGTAACCTGCCTATAGGCTCATCAATTGTTTTTGTAAGCTTTATAGTTTGTATTATTTGTTTTTGTGTTGGTAAAATTAAATATAGAAAATAAAAGCTCTGACTTAATTGTCAGAGCTTTCGCTTTCTTGTTGATTATTTTCTATAGTATTTTGTTCTGGTTTAATTTCTTCAGGCTTGATTTCTTCAGTTTTAACTTCTATAGGCTTTTCTACTACATTTTCATTTTTAGTAGGCTCTTCAGTAGGCTTTAAAGCTACCTTTCTTTTTGTAACTCTTACAACCTTCTTAGGCTCTTCAGTATCAATAGTAGAAGACTGACTCTTCTTTATGTTTAGAATTTCTCTTTCTCTATTAATCTTTTCATAAACCTTATCAGCTTGTTCAGTGAAGCAGAAGGCAGTCTTTAAAATTTTCTTTTGATTTTTCTTGAAGCATTCAACCACATTTTTATCTATTTTACCAGCATTTGCCATTTCCTCTAATATAGAAATAGTCTTTGTAATATCCCAGGCTTCCTTGTAGCTTCTTTTAGCTATTAAGGCACTTATGATATCAGCAACCTGTAATATTCTTTGGTCTATAGTAATAAAATCACCTTTAAGCTTATTTGGATAGCCTGTACCATCTAGCTTTTCGTGGTGACGATAGGCCATTTCGATTATTTCATAATCCATCTTTGAATTTAGAATTTCTTTGGTGAAGGTTACATGCTTTTTCATCTGAGTGTATTCTCTATCTGTAAGCTTATCAGGCTTTTCTAGTATTCTAAGAGGAATACATACCTTACCAAGGTCGTGGCATAGACCAGCCATATAGATTCTTTTAGCTCTATTAAAATGGATATGATGCTTTTTAGCAAGCATATAGGCTATTATCGCTGTTAGCTTTGAATGATATAGTGTTTGAGCACTATACATTTCAAATAGTGATGATAGCATTGAAATGAATTTATTTTTATCTTGAGGATTAAAGATTGTTTTAGATATATATCTATATATTATAGTTTTGTAATGAACTGAATTAAATTCATATATTATATCAGTTTTTCTAATTAGTCTTTCTAAGGCTCTAATAGATTTTGAATCATAATTATCCTTATTCTCAAGTAGAGCGTTTAAAGCTTCTGTAGTGTTATTAAGATTAAGAAGAAGCTTTGTGTAGTCATTTGAAATTTTAAATAGTATTGCCTCTTGGTGAGGAATAGTTATTTTATGATTTTGGGTATCGCATAATAGGACATCGGCATAATTTTTTACTGGTGAGAAATATTTTAAAAATAGATATGTTTCAATATCCGGGTCTGATTTATTTTCTGCCGCATAGTATTTTCCTACATTGTTGAAACAAGATAAAAATACTAATTTAGAAACTGTCTCATATGGTACATTTCTAATCTTACAAATTTTATATGTAATATAGGCTTGTTTTAAATTTATATCCATTAGCTTATCGTCTATTTTTTGAATGAATTCGATAGCTATTTCCCATAAATTTTTAGATTTAACTATATGGTTGCATCTAGGCTCTCTCATTTTATATAACACCTCTAAAAAATGATTAATTGCAATATAAACTCACTAGAAATATTTTACCAAATTTTAAATGTTTTTTAAATAAAAAAAATAGTGGATTAGTCAAGCTTATTGATATCTAATCCACATGCTGCAAATATTTCTGCAATTGTATATAAAAATTTCTTTAACATGTATATGATCTCCTTCCAGGTTTTAACGTCTTTTATCTTGACGGATTGAAGGAGTTATTTTTCAAAACCATTTTATTATACACTTTTATTTTGATATGTCAAGAAAATTTTTAAAAATTATTTTACGAGTAATCTTATCTCATTATTTAAGGCATCTAAAACATAAGGGACATCAGGCTTGATTTCACCTTTAATAATTTTAGTTGCGATAAATGTTTCGATATATTTTTGAATATATCTTTTAACTGGTCTTGCACCATATTCCTCATCAAATGATTGATCAAGAATATATTTTTTTAAGGAATCAGTATAAGTAATATTAATTCCTTGAGCTATTAATCTTAAATCAAGATTGTGAAGAAGCTTAGATACAATCTTTAATTGAACATCCTTATTTAATGGGTTAAATGTTATGATTTCATCAATTCTATTTAAAAATTCTGGCTTGAAGTTTTGTTTTAATAGCTTTTCAACCTGAAGCTTTGCATCCTTAGAATTAGAAAGAAGAAGCTCACTACCTAAATTAGATGTCATAATAATGATTGTATTTTTGAAATCTACAGTTCTACCTTGAGAATCTGATAGTCTACCATCATCAAGTATTTGAAGTAAGATATTAAATACATCATGATGGGCCTTTTCAATCTCATCGAATAAAATGATAGAATAAGGATTACGTCTAACCTTTTCAGTTAACTGACCGCCCTCATCGTAGCCAACATATCCTGGAGGCGCACCTATTAGCTTAGCCACACTATGAGACTCCATATATTCAGACATATCGATTCTTACGATATGTGATTCGCTATCAAATAGCGCATCGGCTAAGGCTTTAGCAAGTTCAGTTTTACCAACGCCTGTAGGGCCTAAGAACATAAATGAACCAATTGGCTTATTTTCATCTTTGATACCAGCTCTTTGTCTTATGATAGCATCAGATATTAATTCAACAGCCTCATCTTGACCTATAACTCTATTTTTTAAGGTATCAGCAAGATTTAAGATTTTTTCTCTTTCGCCTTGCATTAGCTTTGAAATAGGAATATTTGTCCATTTAGCTACAACTGTAGCGATATCTTCTTCAGATACAGATTCAGAAAGAAGATGATCTTCTTTAGACATTTCTTGATATTCTTTAATTTTTGCTTCTAATTCAGGAATCTTAGAATATTGTAGCTCAGATGCTAGTTTATAATTACCTTCGTTAAAGGCTTTTTCTAGCTGGAACTTTTTATCCTCTAAATCCTTTTTAACAGATTTATAATTTTGAATTTCATTTTTTTCTTTTGTCCATTTATCAGTTAGAGCTTTAGCTTTAGTTTGAGCTTCCTTAAGCTCATTTTCAATAACCCCTAATCTTTTAATAGAAGTAGGATCAGATTCCTTTTTTAAGGCCATTTGTTCAATTTTTAATTGAGCAATCTTTCTATCCATATCATCAAGCTCAGCAGGCTTTGAATCTATTTCCATTCTGCAAGAAGCACAAGCCTCATCGATTAAATCGATTGCCTTATCTGGTAGGAATCTATCAGTGATATATCTATTAGATAAGGTAGCAGCAGCGACAATAGCGTTATCTAGGATTGTAACACCATGATGTAGCTCAAAGCGCTCCTTTATACCTCTTAAGATAGAAATAGTATCTTCGACTGTAGGCTCAGAAACTAAGACCTTTTGGAAACGTCTTTCTAAGGCTGAATCCTTTTCGATATATTCTCTGTATTCCTTTAGAGTTGTCGCACCTATACAGTGTAGTTCACCTCTAGCAAGCATAGGCTTTAGCATGTTAGAAGCATCAAGAGCACCATCTGATTTACCAGCACCGACAATTAGATGGATTTCATCGATAAACATGATGATGTTTCCATCTGATTCTTTTACCTTATTTAAGACGGCTTTTAATCTTTCCTCAAATTCTCCTCGATATTTAGCTCCAGCAACTAAAGCACCCATATCTAGTTCAAATATTGTTTTATTCTTTAATGATGTTGGTACATCATTAGCAACAATACGTCTAGCTAAGCCTTCGATAATAGCTGTTTTACCAACACCTGGTTCACCTATTAGTACTGGGTTGTTTTTAGTTTTTCTAGATAGGATTTTGATTATACGTCTAATTTCTTCATCTCTACCAATTACTGGATCGATTTTGCCTTCTTTAGCAAGTTTAACTATATCGCGACCATATTTTTCTAATACATCTTCGTTTTCTTGATTGTAGTTATCGTTCATCATTATAATCACTCTCCTTTTCAATTATAATTATAGCACTAAAATTGGCACTGTCAATAGAAGAGTGCCAAAAATAAAATAGAATAAGATAGTCGTTGACTTTAAGTTTAGTGTTTGTTATAATAAATGAGCGTAAAAAAATGGCCCTGTAGCCAAGTGGTAAGGCACGGCACTGCAACTGCCTGATCGATGGTT
>CAMOUK010000035.1 GCA_946626535.1 uncultured Caryophanales bacterium | reverse complement strand
TAGCTCCTTAGGAGTTACTTTCATGTTTAATTTTTTTATAAGTTCCATATTTTTTTATCACCTATATTATTATAATTTTTTATGATTAAATTTCAAGCCTAGTATAACTAATTATAATATTATTGTGTTATAATTAATGAGAAATAAAATTATATTTAAGAGACAGACTATGGAAAAATATTTCTAAAAAGAAGGTTGTAATTTTAGCAACTGGTGGTACTACTCGCGGCTGATAATCTTTCATCTCAAAAGCAGCTATATTATTGAGGCTTGCGTTAACAATTAGAAAAAGTAGTGATGATATTCAAAAAGCATTTTTTATTTATTAATTGGAGGTCATTTTAATGAAGAGATTTTCAATGGATGATTATGATAAGGTGATTCAATTTTTAATAGAATTAAGTGAAGAAAATAGATATCATATAAATTGGAATTGGGCTAGATTTGAATGGATGATTGGACATCCATATACTAATATTGAAGAAATTAATAAAATTGGATTATGGTATATGGATGATAGAATTGTTGGGGCTGCCATATATGATATGTATTTTGGTGAGGCTGTAATTCTTACTTTAAAAAAATATGAATATTTATATCCTGAAATTATAAATTATGCTTATGATAATTTAAAAGATGAAAATGGTTTAGGTATTGCAATATATGATAAGGACAATAATTTAATTAATGTAGCTAAAAATAATGGATTTAATATATTTAAACAACAAGAAAATATCATGGATATAATGCTGGATAAAGATTATAAATATACATTACCTAATGGAATAAGAATAGAAGCTTTTGATCCTAGCGATAATATAGATGAGTTTTTATATTTAATGTGGCAAGGCTTCAATCATGGTTCTAATTATGATGAATTTTTAAATTCTGATGATGCTAAATTAAAGGGAAGACCTAGAACTCATTTTAATAAGAATTTGAGTTTGGTTGCTAAAAATGAAAAAAATGAAATGGTGGCATATATTAGCTTATGGTATATAGAGGACACTAATTATGCTTATTTGGAGCCTGTGTGTACAATTCCAGCATATAGAGGGCTAGGTATAGCGAAAGCTTTAATTTATGAGGGCTTAAATAGAGTAAAAAAGCTTGGGGCTGAAATAGTTTATGTCGAATCTGATATGAAGTTTTATGAGAAAATTGGCTTTAAGCATAAATTTCATTATGATTTTTATTGGAAAAAATAATTTTTTTAAAATATATAAAAAAGTTTTGTATAAAATACAAAATTCGTTCAAGATGGCTTGGTTAAGCCATTTTTTTGATGTTTTCATTCAATATAGATGAGACTATGGCTTTATAGTTTTAGTTAAGAAATGAAGATTTTATCGTTCAATTTCATAGGAACTTTTTCTTTTATATTATTAATTTGTGATTGGCATAACTTATATTTTCGAATTTACATATTCGTGACATATTCTCTCAACTTCTATAAGTGAGAGAGTATGTCACTGAAAGCAATTTATAATTGCGTAGCAATTGCTTGAATATTTTAACTAAGATTCTATAATTAAATTGTAAGTTTTGAAGGAGGGAAAGTATGAAAAAACTTAAATTATTTACTATTTTATCTTTAGTTATTTCAATTTTATTGATATTAACTACATTAATACCTATGGCGAAATATAGGGGTATTGGCAATATTTGTCAAATTGCTGGTCTTTCTATTTTGTTAGGATTTGGCAATCATGTTGGAGCTGATGGAGAAATTTCATTTGCAGGAAATGCATCAATTCTATTAATTATTGCATATCTATTACCTATTATATTTTCTATTTTATTAATGGTATTTAAAAATCGTGGTAATGCAATTGGGTATGTGTTTGGAGGTTTATTAATAGCTGCATTCATCTTTGAATCATTGATGTTTTTTAATTTAACTAGTGTTGCTAGTTGTACATTAAATGGTGCTACAATGACATTGAAACAAGCAGATATTAGAGCTTCAGTTGGAGCTTATATTGGTGGAGTTGGTGCTTTATTAGGAGCTGTCTCATCAATCGTTTATGTCTGCTTTAAATATTTATTATCAAAAAAAGATAATTAATAATTGAATAAAAAAAACACCTATATTATAATTTTGATAGGTGTTTTTTTATGAGAAAATTATTGCTTGTAATGATGCTAATATTAACATTAGTTTCATGTGGAAAAAAAGAAAATATAGAAATAAAAAAAGAAGAATATATAACATATAATACTAATGGTGGTGAGGAATTAGATCCTCAGTTAATAACAGATAATTTAAAACTCATGATTCCTGATAAAAAAGGATATTATTTTTCTGGATGGAAGGATGATGAAGGAAGATTTGTTTCTGAATCTGATATTAAATCATCTATACATCTTAATGCTGTTTATACTGTGAAAAGAAGTTTTTTAATTATTATAAATATTACTAATACCGGTATTGAATATTTAGAACCTATAATTGTTCATTATGGCGATAAAATTGTTCCTAAAATTGATAGAGAATATTATAAACTTACACTTGATGATAAACCTTATGAATACGGTACTGAAATAGTTATTACTGGAATAAGGAAAATAATTATTTATAGTTAATGGAGAGGTTATCATGAGTTTTGGTGAAAAAATAAAGAAAATAAGAATTGATAATAATCTTACTCAGCAAGAATTTGCAGATAAATTCTTTGTTACAAGACAGGCAGTATCTCGTTGGGAACAAGACAAAAGTATTCCAAATATCGATGTTCTTGATTTAATAGCTAAGAAATTTAATGTTAGTATCGATTATTTAATTTCTGAAAATGATATAGAAGACGAAAAGGAAATAGTTGAAGAAGATAAAACTTTACTTACTTCAAGTGATGATGATAAAAAATATAATCTTCCAATGAAGATAACTTTTTTTTCAATTTTAAGTGCAATTGTTTTAATGATTGTATTTGTGTTTACTTATTATACAATTGATGCATTAAATGTAGAAAGTTATGCACTTTACGTGGCACCTAAAATGGTTAGTGAAGAAGAAGTAAAAAATAGTACGACCAACAGGTTAACACTTGGTGGAAGTTATTATTTAAGTTCAGCTGAAGGATCTTGGTATATTTATTCCCGCCATGAAATCAAAGGAGATATAAAGGTAGAATTTATTGGAGAAATTTTTTCGACCAATGATAAATTTTATAATGACATAATGATTTCAAAAAAAATATATATTAATAATGTTGAAACTATTTTTAATTATTATAGAGTTCCAGATATTGTTGAAATTATTTCATTTAATATCTATGGTTCCTATATTAATAATGCTATTTACTCAAACGATGAAATTAAGAAAATTAAAAAATATCATATGAAGGATGCAATATCATATAGAATAAAAGCATATTATGATGATGATACACTTATATTTGATTATGCTTTATCTGCAAATTATGAGAACATAAAAACTTGCATTTATATCTCTGATGAAGATGTAAAAGATATAAATTCATTAAATTGTTTAATATTATATTAATAAGGAATTGAGCACACCATTTGGTGTGCTTTTTCCAAAGCAATTATTAATTGCACTTTAATTGCTTGTATATTTATTATTAGCATTTATATAATTAACGTGTAAAGTTATTTGTAAGGAGATTTTTATAAAATGAAAAAAAGATTTTTAATTTATGCATTATTTGCAGCAACTTTAATTGGTAGTGCCTCATCTTGTGGTAGTGGTGGCTCTAATGATTCCAAAATAGATAAGGTATATGATTCTAATGGCCATTTATTATCTAAAACAAGTTATAAATATGAGAATAATGAATGGTGTTATTCTTATAAAGAAGAACATACTTATGATGATAAAGGGAATGAAGCATCATTTTCATCATTCATTTATGAGAATGATGAATGGGTAAAAATGCATGAACATATATATATCAATGGCGAAAGAAAAGATACTTTAGAAACTGAGCCTGATGATAAAAGAGAATACACATACGATGAAAATGGTAATACTCTAACTAGAAAAGTATGGGAGTTAGTTGATAATGAATGGGTAAAAACACTTGATTCCGTATTTATTAATGGGAAAGAAAAAATAAATTATGTAATATATTTTATAAATCCTGTTATAGATCCTGAAGGGAATGTTCTTGACTATACCTACCGTGATGGATATAAAATTCACTCCAAACATGAATACACATACGATGAAAATGGTAATATTCTAACTGAGTTAGTATCAAAATTTATAGATAATGAATGGCGTTATTCTTATAAATACCAATATACATACGATGATAAAGGGAATAATACATCAATCATAACATTCCATTATGAGAATAATGAATGGAGTTATTATGAAAAAAGAGAATTCACATATGACTCTGATGGCAATGAATTATCGAGTGTACATTATATATGGATGAATAATGAATGGGTTGAAGATTATATATGGATGAATAATGAATGGGTTGAAGCATAAAAATATAGTTTGGATGTTTTTGTATAATTGTTATTTAGTATGATTGAGAGAGACAAAAAAGTCTCTCTTTAGTTTTTATTTTTGAATATTATATAAAAAAGCTAAGCATTAATTCGCTTAGCTTTGTTGTTTTATACTGGCAGGGGCAGAAGGATTCGAACCCTCACTAACGGTTTTGGAGACCGGCTTGCTACCATTGACAATATGCCCCTAATTTAGTTACGTTAAAAAGTATACCATATTACGATTTT
The DNA here is from genome assembly GCA_946626535.1 of uncultured Caryophanales bacterium. The sequence continues at coordinate 8,178 of CAMOUK010000035.1, read as the reverse complement.
GTTTTCAATTCTTTTTTGTTTTTACAGCATTATAATTTTAATTAAAATTATGTGGGACTTTTTTTGTTGAAATAATTGTATAAAAAAATTATAATAAAATAAATTAGTGTTTGTTTTTGACAATATCATATTAAAGAAGGTGATTGTATGGATAAACAATTGTTAATTAATATCTTGAAATTCGCACCTTTAGGCCTTTTCTTGTTTTTTATAATTATAGGCTTATTGTGGGGATTGATAAGAGGCTTTAGAAAGAGTTTAGTACTATTCATTCATTCAATAGTAATAGCTTTAGCATTACTAGCAGTATATGAAATAATAGTTAATCAGCCATGGCTTGATAGCTTTATTTTTACTACATCAAGTCAATGGGTAGATTATACGGGCGAGCCATTCTATGCTCCAGCAAATGCTTCATCTATGAATGAAGTTATTTCTTCAGCTATTGTACACAATATGGATTATGGTGATGGTATAGCTTTAATAGTAGAGGATAATGGTGCTTATTTAGCAACATTAGCTAATCTAGTATTACACCTAGCCTTAGCTTTAGTGTTCTATATTGTATACTTTATCTTAATTTTTATTATGTATTTAATTTATCTAATTTTCTATCCAGAAAGAAGAAGAGCTAGAAAGATTAGAAGAAAACATGAACAAGGTGAAGGTAAGCCATATAATAGACATACTGGCTTAGGTGGTATCGTTGGTGCTTTAAGAGGCTTAGTTGTTTCTTTAGTATGGTTTTCTTTTATTGGTGCTTTATTATTTATCGTAGCTGGTACTGGCGATGATAGAAAAGATGGCTATAATTCAATTAATACATCAGATAATAAAGTTGATAGCTTCTATGAGGCATTCGATATTGTGAACTGTTATGGCTCAACTGGTATTTTTAAGGTTTTAAATTCTGTAAAGGATTCTAATAATGTTCCGGTTTATCTATTTGCTGCAAATTTAGTATTACAAGGAAACTATAAAGCTCCAGAAACAAATGAAAGCTACAGCTTATATTTGATAAATGAGTTAAATAATTATCAAGAATTTGCTAGTGGTGTTTATAGAATACTTATTAAATATGATACTGAAAATTTATTAGCTAACGTTGATACTCATGATAATCAAGCAGTACTTGATGCTTTTGTATCTATTATTTCAAAGGATGGAGTACAAGCTGAAATTGATTCATTAATTGATAATTTCGATGGTAATTCATTCTTTGTTAACTTCGGCTTATCAATGGTTGATTCAATTGCAAAAAATTTAGAAAAATTAAAATTCTATAATGATATACAAGATCAACAATTGAAAGATTTATTACATGTTTTATTAACTGGTGATGATGCTATTAAGCTATCTAATATTTTATCAAAGGATGATACTAAGCTATTAGCTAATGCAGTTATTAAAGCATTAAAGGCTCAAAATGATTATGAGGGTGAGCTTGACGACCAAAGAAAAATTATTCTTTATACTAAGGCTGTCATCGGTGACATAAAAGAAATGTCATTCTTAAAGGATGATGTTAAAAATGAAAAGACTGGTAAGGTTTTAAAGAATTTATATGAATTTGCTTCTACATCTTTAAATACTGAATATGACCTAACTGGTATAGATTTAACACCAAAGCAATGGGTTGGTGAGCTAGAATCACTACTTGATGCTGCTGTTCCTGCCCTTGAATTATACGATAGCGTATATGTTAAGGATGCAGAACCACTAGAGATAATTAATAATATTTTCCCTGAGGATAATCCTACACTTGCTGAAGCTAATTCAGCTAGATATGATATTTTACTTAATACATTATCTAAATCTAATCTACTTGATGCAGTAATGTCACTTTCTGCAGTAAGAAAGGTTATAGATGATGCATTACATAATATTAATGAAAATATTGAATTACCTTCAAAGATTCAATTTGTTGATAAGGATGAACAAAGAGGAGAAACATATCATCTATTAACATCTTTAAAGCAATTAATTCAAACAGGTGCTTTAAGTAGTATTATAGATTTATCAAATAATCAAAATAAAGAAAACTTACAAGCTTTAGCTGATAAATTAACTGTTAAGGATACTGAAGGTAAGACTGTTGTAGAAAAAGCAGTAGAATCTACAATTGTTAAATATTTAATTTCTGGTGTTGTTTTAAATTTAGAGGTTGAGGGCTTTGAAATTGTTGTTCCTGATTCAGCAATTGATGTTGATGCAGAAGGAATTAGAGTAATTAAGCAATCTGAATTAAATAATACAGTAGATGCATTGCCTGGTGTACTTCAAATTATTAAGGATACTGATAATATTGATTTTGCTAAGTTATTAGAACAAAAGGATGAATTATTAGAATCTAATATTGTTGAAGCTACATTAGTTTATAATTTAGTTAACATGCTAAAAGATAATGAATATATTGCTATTCCTGAGACATTTAGTAATGCTGCAACAAAGGAAGCATTAAATGATTTAGGAAATAATGTATGGCATACATCAAATGAAATTTCTAATGTGATTGATGCATTAGATGAATTACTTGAAATATCAAAGGCTACATCATTTGATTTTGATTCAGCTACTCAAAATATTACAAAGAATGTATTTAATCTAAATGGTGATTCTATTACTGATACATCAACTAATCCAGAAACTAACGATAAATATTCTAGACTTGATGTTGCATATAGATCTGAAATATTAAAGGCCTCATTATCTAAGGTCTTAGATGATACTTTAACTGATTTAATGGATCCTAATGCTTTAACAAGACCATCACTTACTGAAACTGATACTTATGGTGTTAAGTATTATAAGGAATCAGAAATTTCTAAAGTATTATATGGTGTTTCTGAATTAGGCTTCGATAACCTAGATGCATTTAAAGATGAGAATGCATTAAAGAATATTTTAACTAAGGATTTAACAGCTAAGGGCACAACTAAATTTGCTTTAGCAAATAATTATTCTGTAGTTCAAGTTTTATATAGCTCATTCTTAGTTAAGGCAATACTTACTACACAAGTAGATAAGGTATTAACTGATGAAATAATCGATATTAATATTAGAGATTCTAAGCTTGTTAAGGAAATTGAAGATGAGATAGTTTTCTATAAGGAAGAAGAAATTAATTCTGTTGCAGAAATTATTTCAGAGCTTCAGGTTACTGATTTTGATAAGATTGCTGATACTATAATGGATGTAATATTTGATTTAAATAATAAAGCAAATATCGATTCTGAGCTTCCTGTATCAGAACAAAGAACTAAATTACAAGTATTATATGGTTCTAATTTGGTTAAATCAGCAATATTAAAGCAATTAGATAATAATTTAACTGATGAATTAGTATCTACAAATTTAAGAGATTCTACATTAGTAAAGGAAAAGGTAGATACTCAAAAGCTTAATGATACAGCTGTTACATTCTATCTATATAAAGAATCAGAATTTGCAAATATCATTTCTGCAGCTGAAGAATTAGGAATTAGTTCTTTAGAAGACTTTAATGATACTTCAAATATTTCTTCAAAGATTTTCACATTATTTGAAGCATCAACAACTGATCCTTCAAAGCAAAAGATTGAAATTGTATATAAATCTAATATCGTTAAATCAGTAGTTTCAACTCAACTAGATAATAATTTAACTGATACACTAATTGATCCAAACGTTAGAGATTCTATATATGTTAAGGATGTAATTGAGGTTACAAAGATTGATTCTTCAGTAGCTAATGTATATCTTTATAAGGATGATGAAATTAAAAATATTATCGATGGCGCAAATGAATTAGATATTACTACACTTAATGATTTTTCTGATTCAAATAGCATTAAGGCTAAGGTATTTAGCTTAAGTGATCCAGCAAAGAAGGATTCATCAAAACAAAAGATTGATATTTTAAATGAGTCATATATCGTACGTGGTGTACTTGCTAAACAGCTAGATGATAATTTAGGTGGTACATTAATTGATCCACATCTAAGAGATTCTAAGCTTGTTAAGGACTATGAGAATGTTGAAAAGGTTGATGGAACAAATGCAGATATTAGCTTATATTCAACAGCTGAAATTAAAAATATTATCAATGCAGCAAATGAATTAGATATTTCTGATTTTGATAATTTTACAAATGCAGCTGAAATTAAGTCTAAGATTTTAACACTAAATGCTACAGCAACAACTGATCCAACAACAAAGAAGATTAATGTATTATATAAATCTAATATAGTTAAAGGCGTTTTAGCTACTCAGCTTGATGATAATTTAACTGGTGAATTAATCGATCAAAATTTAAGAGATTCTGCCTTAATTAAGGAAGTATTAGAGGCTGAACAATCTGATGGTACAATTAATAAGATATATATTTATCAGCTAGCTGAAATTAGTAAAATAATTAATGCTGCTGATGAGTTAGATATCGATGATATAGATAACTTTACAAATTCATCTAAGATTAAAGAAATAATGTTTGATCTTGATAAGGTTGCAACAACTGATTCAACTAAGCAAAAGATTGATATCATCTATGCATCAGAAATAGTTAGAGCTGTTTTAACTAAGCAATTAGATACTAACCTAGATTCAACTATTATAGATTTAGATGTTAGAGATTCTAATTTAGTTAAGGAATTTGAACAAACTACTAAGATTGCTGATGATACTAATTTAAAATTTGCTTTCTATAAGAAGTCTGAAATCTTAAAGGTCATCAATTCAGCTAGCGAATTAGAAATTGAGGACATAGATGATTTCACAGATTCTAGCATTATAAAAAGTAAGATTTTAACATTAAATAATCCAGCTACTACAGCTTCTGGTAAGAAGATTGATGTATTATTATCATCTAATATCATTAAATCAATATTAACTTCTCAATTAGATAATAATATTTCAACATCAATTGTTGATTTAGATGTTAGAGATTCTTTACTTGTTAAAGAGAAAAATTCAGCAACTATGATTGATGATGTAGTTAAAGATGTATATTTCTATAAGGATTTTGAAATTAAGACTATAATTTCATCTGCAAATGAGCTAGATATATCATCAATTGATGATTTCACAGATTCTTCAGTTATTAAGGGTAAGATATTTACTTTATCTAATCCAGCAACAACAGATAACACAAAGAAGAAGATGGAAGTATTATATTCATCTAATTTAATTAAATCTATTTTAACTAAACAGCTAGATGCTAATTTAGCTGATGAAATTGTTGAAACTAAGGTTAGAAATTCCCTATTAGTTAAGGATAAGGTTGAAGCTGTTCAATTAGATGCTACTTCAAAGAATGTATATCTATATAAGGAAGCTGAAGTATATGGAATTATTAATTCAGCTAAGGAATTAGAAATAAATACAGTTGATGATTTTAATGATTCAACCTTAATCAAAGGTAAAATTTTATCATTATATAATCAAGCTATAACTGATGATTCTAAATCTAAGATTGAGGTAATGTATGCTTCATATATTATTAAGGCAGCATTTACTAAGCAATTAAATGATAATCTAGATTCAACTATCGTTGATCCAGCTATTTTAGAAACTAGATTAGTTATGCATAAATATGATACTAAGAATTTATTAGATGCAAATATAGTTGTTAATCTATATGAGGATGATGAGGTTTATGGAATCATTAATTCTGCAAGAGAATTAGAGATTACATCAATTGATAGCTTAAATGAATCAAGCGTTAAGGATAAGATATTATCATTAAATAGCACATCAGCTACTGACATTTCAAAATCTAAGCTTGATATATTATATTCTTCATATATTATAAAGGCTGCTGTTCTTAAACAGCTAGATACTCAATTAGATACTACTTTAGTAGATGAAGATGTTAGAGATTCATTATTAGTAAAAGAGTCTTTTGAAACAACTACTTTAACTGATGCTACAACAACTATTTATCTATATAAGCAAGAAGAGGTATCTACACTTATCAATTCAGCTTCTGAATTAGGTATTACAACACTTACTGGCTTTGATGCTGATACGGTTAAAGATAAGCTTATGGAATTAAATGCTACAGCAACAACTGATGCACCAAAGACTAAGCTTCAAGTATTATATTCATCTAATTTAATTAAATCTATTTTAACTACTCAGCTAGATGCTAATTTAACTGATGAAATTGTTGATCTTGTAGTTAGAAATTCACAATTAGTTAAGGAAGTTGAGGATACTTATGATTTAACTGATGCTGAAATTAAGGTTAATTTCTATAAGGAAAATGAAATTAGGCTATTAATTGAATCATTAGATGAATTAGAAATTAATATTGGTAGCATCGATGCTACTTCAGTAAAGAATAAGGTATTAGGCTTAAATGATATATCTTTAGCTGATGCTTCAAAGACAAAGCTAGAAGTAATCTATGAATCAAATATAATAAAGTCTGCTATCACAAAACAATTAGATAATAATATTGGTGATACAGTTGTTTCAGCTGCTGTAAAGAATTCTGATGCGGCAAAGGCAACTAGTGCTACTAAGAAATTAGATGATACAAATGTTAGTGTTAAGCTATATAAGCTTCATGAGGTTTCTGCCTTAATTAAATCATTAGATATTATAGGTATTACAAACCTTGATAATATCGATACAAATACAGTAGGTGATGCAGTATTTGGATTAAATGAAGCTAAGCTAGATGACCTATATGATTCAGTAATTATAACTTATGCATTATCAAAGAAGCTAAATTCAACATTTGAATCACTATCAGTTAATGAGGCTATCCTAGCTGATAAGAAGGAAACAACTTATATTGGCTTCGATTCAAATTATGTAATTAATGATAATTTCTATTATAATAAGTCAGAAGTATTATTAATAATTAATGCTTTAGGTGCTGATGGCTTAAATAAGACTAATTTAAGTGATGTTGAGTCAATTGAGGCTAATGCTGTATTAAGCTTAAATGAGGTTCCTACAGGTAAGACTAAGACTAGACTTGCTGTAATATATGAATCAGATATCTTAAAGGATATCATTTCATCTAAGCTAAATACTGCCCTAGATTCTAACACTGAAATAGTTAATGATCCTGATGCTAAATATAAGGTATTAACTGTATCAGTTTATAAGGAAGAAGAAATTGCTGCGTTAATTACAGCTCTAAATCATCTAAATATTACAGATTTAGATAATGTTAATACTTCATCATTACACTTATCAACACAATTTAAGAATGATGTAGAAGATTCTACAATTTTATATAGTACAATTTCTAAATATATTATAGAGAATACATCTTTGATTAAACCAACAAATGGTGTTATTGGAAAAAATGGCGATAATACAATAAGTATCATTAGAAGAGAACCATTTAGTGGTACAAGAAATGAAATGGATTATATCCTAAGTGCTTTAATTGAGCTTGGTGTTACTGATATGTCTTCAGCTATCAATTTAAAGCTAGATTCAGAAATTATTGAGGATGTATCTAAATCAATTATTTTAAGAGCTACTATATCTGAAAAGATTGTTGATAATTCAGCAATAGTTTATATTGCTGATGTAGTTGATTATACAGTTACAGGTACACCAAAGGATGTTATTAAGGAAGCAGAGCTTGCTGCCTTCTTAACAGCTATTACAGATGGCTTTGGTATGTCAAATACTGATTTAGCATCATTTACTGCAGCTGATTTAATACTACCTGCAAAAACTGACGATAATTTAGATGCGAAATTAAATGTTTTGGCTGATTCAGTTATTATGAGAGCTACAATCACTGATAAGATTGAATTAAGTGATTCACATTCAGTTGATTATGATATTAATGCAATTAGTTCTAATGCTGAAACTAAGCTTAAAACTAATACAAATGTAGTTGTAGTATTAAAGAAAGAAGAATTAGTTAATACTATGAAGGGTATTGTATATCTAACTAACGGCGGTAGTGTTAGTGCTCAATTAGATATTAATACACTTGCTAATCTTTCATCTACAGAGCTAGATGTAATACTTAATTCAAGCATATTTAGAGTATTAACTGATGAAATTATATATGCTTATGTTTCAGATACTAGCAATCCATTCTATGCTACTTTAATCGCATACTATAATGGTATGGATTCAGAGGTAGTAGAGCTATTGAACATTTCTAATCATTTAAAGACTAATAAGAGTGTTTTAACTAAGGCATCTGAAATTGCTACATTA
>CAMOUK010000034.1 GCA_946626535.1 uncultured Caryophanales bacterium | reverse complement strand
CCATATAAAATAGAATTTAGTGATAAAAAGGTAAGATTAGAAAAGATAGCTAATAATCAAAAACAAAATAGACAAATATTAAATTATATTAAATTAGCAGAAAAGGATAGAATACCAACAAATGTATTATATTATAATCCAAGAGTTATATTAGAAGGTGATAGATTTTATATTGTAGTATCAGTAGCTGATGAATACGCACCAAAAAAGAAAATAGAAACTACTGATGATATAATAGGTATAGATATCAATATAAAATCTATTGTAACATCAGATAATGATATATATAAAGCTATTACATATGATAAAACATATAAAAAAGCATTAAAGAAAGAAAAAAGAGCACAAAAGAAATTATCAAGAAAATATATAAAGTTACAAGAATTAAAGAAATCATTTAAAGAATCAAAAAATTATATCAAACAAAGAAATATTAAAAATAGATATACTAGAAGGATAAACAATTTAAAGGAGGCTCATATTGATTATATTATTACATCATTAATCAATAAGAAGCCTAAAATAATATCTATTGAAGATTTAGATGTTAAGCATATGCAAGAATCAAAAAATAACAAATATATTAGAAAAGGTATACAACAAAATCCTTTTAGTAAATTTTTAAAAACTTTAGAAAATAGATGTAATAATTATGGAATAAAAATAACTAAAATAGATAGATATTATCCATCTAGTAAAACATGTAATAAATGTAATTATAAAAAAGAAGATTTAAAATTAAGTGATAGAACATTTGTATGTCCAAATTGTGGACTAGTAATAAATAGAGATTATAACGCAGCAATAAATATAAAAAAATATGCCCTAGAACACTAGGACATATATAAAATACGTATACGTTCGTGCGGAATTAACGCCTTTGGAGAGTTAATACCAACTAGAAATATAGCTGAAAAAGTTATATAATAGGGCTCAAAGAGAAAGGAATCAAACAGGAATTCTATAGTATTATAGAGTTTTATAGGTTTTGAAGAACGGACAAAATGAATAATTTAGTTTATGATGTTAAAGATAGACCACCTTTTGGTAAAATGGTATTGTTTGCATTACAACAGCTTTTAGCTATTTTAGCTGCCACTATTGCTGTACCTGCAATTGTTGGTCATGGTATGAGTCAATCTGCTGCGTTATTTGGTGCTGGTGTTGGTACTATAGTCTATATTTTATTTACTAGATTTAAGTCACCAGTATTTTTAGGCTCATCATTTGCATTTTTAGCTTCTATGTCTGCCGCATTTGCAGGAGCTGTAACGGTAGAGGTAGGATACATCGGTTTAATTATCGGTGCTATATTAGCTGGCTTAGTTTATGTAATTTTTGCGATTGCAGTAAAAATTGCTGGTACTAAATGGATTGATAAGCTTATGCCACCTGTAATTATCGGACCTACTGTAGCAATTATTGGACTTTCACTTTCTGGTAATGCTATTAGTGATTTATTTAAGGGTGGGCTAGCTACTACTAATTCCTATTTAGCTTTAGGTATAGGAATTTTTACTTTATTTTCTATAATAATAGCTTCCGTATTTGGAAAGAAGCAGGAGAAGCTAATTCCATTTATTATTGGTATTGTAAGTGGCTATATAGTTTCTGCAATATTTACAGGAATTGGTTTTACAGCTAAAAATGATGCTTTAAAGATTATAAATTTTGAATTATTTAATGATATGAAGTGGTTTCCTGATTTTACATTTGTAACTGCCTTTGGTCATTTTAATGATTTCGAAAGCTTTGGTCAATTTATGGGCTATTTTGGAACTATAGCAGTTGCTTACGTTCCTGTTGCATTCGTAGTTTTTGCAGAGCATATTGCTGACCATAAGAACCTATCTTCAATAATTGGTAGAGATTTAACAAAAGATCCAGGTCTTGATAAGACATTACTTGGTGATGGTGTTGGCTCTATGGTAGGAGCTTTCTTTGGTGGATGTCCAAATACTACCTATGGTGAATCAATTGGCTGTGTTGCAATTTCAAGAAATGCTTCAGTATTAACTATTTTTACAACAGCTGTTATCGCGATTGTAATTTCATTTTTCGCACCATTTGTAACATTTTTAGCAACTATCCCTAATTGTATTATGGGTGGAGTATGTATCGCTTTATATGGCTATATAGCAGTATCTGGCTTAAAGATGATTCAACAGGTTAATTTAAATGATAACAGAAATCTATTTGTCGTATCAGTTATTTTAATTTGTGGCGTTGGTGGAATGGTTGTATCATTTGGTAAGGTTACAATTACAGAGGTAGCCTGTGCCTTAATATTAGGCATTTTAGTTAATTTAGTAGTTAATGTTGTTCCTCACATTAGAAATAGAAGACCTACAGTTTTTGATTTTAAAGATGACTATAAGGAAGAAGAACAAGAAAAAATAAAGGAAGAATAAGTATAAAAAATCCTCGATAAAAAATATTGGGGATTTTTCTATTTTTAACTTGAAGAAAGCACATCTGTATGCTATCATAATAGAGGTATGCTTTAAGATAGTCCAGAGAGGCTAACAAGAAAATATTAATTATAATTTTTTTAGGTTTAATTATTATTAGTCTTCTTTGGATAAGGGGACTATTTTTTTATATAAGGGAGGTATTATCATGAGAGGTTTATTGACATTAAAGGATTTATCTACTGAAAAAATTTTAGAATTAATTAAATATGCTTTGAAATTAAAAAAAGGGTTCCGTATTTCTTATCCAGATAAGAAAATCGCGACCCTATTTTTTGAAAATTCTACCAGAACTCAATATTCATTCCAATGCGCTTTAATGAATTTGGGTATTAAGGTAGTAGATTTTGATACACAATTATCAAGTATTGCTAAAGGTGAATCATTATATGATACAGTTAGAACATTTGAGGCTTTAGGTGTTGATGGTGTAGTTATAAGACATTCTAAGGATGAATATTTTAAGGAATTAGAAAATATAAAGATTCCTATCTTTAATGGTGGAGATGGTAAAACTAACCATCCTACTCAAAGCTTACTTGATTTAATGACTATATATGAAGAATTTGGTCATTTTGAAGGATTAAAGTGCTGTATAGTTGGTGATATATCACATTCTAGAGTTGCTCATACAAATATAGAGGTTATGAGAAGACTTGGTATGGAGGTATATATTTCAGGACCAAAGGAATTTGATGATGCCTCAGCTGAATGGGTTAATTTTGATGAAGCTATTAAGACAATGGATGTAATAATGCTTCTTAGAGTTCAATTTGAGCGTCATCAAGAAAAGATGAAGATGACAGTTGCTGAATATCATGAAAAATATGGTATGACAGTTGAAAGAGTAAAAAATATGAAGGAAAAGGCAATTATTATGCATCCAGCTCCAATTAATAGAGGTGTTGAAATCGCAAGCGAGGTTGCTGAATGTGAAAAGTCTAGAATATATAAACAGATGACTAATGGCGTCTATATTAGAATGGCTGTTATATCAGATAGCTTGGATGGTAATCTATGATTTTAAAGGGCGGAAAAATAATTTTAAATAATCGTCTTATTAATAAAGATTTATTAATAAAAAATGATATAATAGAGAAAATAGATGATAATATTGAAATACCAGGTGAAGAGGTTATAGATGTTAAAGATATGCTTGTTATGCCTGGTGGAATCGATGTTCACGTTCATTTTAGAGAGCCTGGCTATACCTATAAGGAAACTATTAAATCTGGAAGTGAGGCAGCAGCTAAGGGTGGCTTTACAACCGTAATGACTATGCCCAATTTAAATCCAGTTCCAGATTCCATAGAAAATTTAAAAATAGAACAGGATATTATAGATAAGGATGCGGTTGTGCATATCTATCCTTATATAGCTTCAACTAAGGGCCAAAAGGGCTTAGAAAAATCAGATATAATATCTTTAAAGGATAAGACATATGCTATATCAGATGATGGTATGCCAGTAAATAATTTAAAGGTATTAAAAGAGGTTATGGAGGATGCTTTAAAGTGCGATTTAATAGTATGCTCACATGCTGAAACTTTAACTATAGATAAAAATGATCCAAAATCTGAAAGTGAGGCAGTAAAGGCTGAAATAGAGCTTGCTAAAGAAATTGGATGTAGATATCATTTCTGCCACCTATCAACTAAAGAATCATATGATTTAATTAGAAAGGCAAGAAGTGAAGGATATAAAAATATTTCTTGTGAGGTTTCACCACACCATTTAACATTATGTAAGGAATATATGATGATAAAGGATGCGAATTATAAGATGAATCCTCCACTAAGATCAAAGGCTGATATGGAGGCTACAATAGAAGCTTTAGTTGATGGTACAGCAGATGTTGTCGCAACAGATCATGCACCTCATGCTCCATATGAGAAAAAAAGAACCTATGAGATGGCACCAAATGGAATAATTGGAATTGAAACTGCATTTCCTATTATTTATACAAAATTTGTTAAAACAAATGTTATTTCACTTGATAGATTTTTAGATGTAATGTGCTATAACGCGATAAAGCTTTTTAAGCTACCTGAAAGAAAATTAGAGGTAGGCTATAAGGCTGATATTTGTGTTTTAGATATAGAACATGAAAAAGAATATAAGGAAGATGAAATAAAATCAAAGAGTATTAATTCTCCATTTATAGGTAATAAATATTATGGATTTAATGCATTGACAATTGTTGATGGTAAAATCGTATATAGAAGAGGTTAAAAATGAAAAAAAAGTTAGTATTAGAAAATGGTAAGGTGTTTGAGGGCGAAGGCTTTGGCGCTAACACTGAAAGAGTCGCAGAATTAGTTTATAATACTGCAGTTGTAGGCTATCAAGAAACCCTATCAGACCCATCAAATCTTGAATATATCGTAGTTATGGGCTATCCAGTTATTGGTAATTATGGTCTTACAGATGAAGACTATGAGTCTGAAGGCCTAACAGTTTCTGGTGTTGTTGCAAGACAATATGCAAAATATCCATCAAACTTTAGATATACTCATGAGCTTGGTGAAAGAATGGATGAGGAAGGAATTCCTGGTATCGAGGGTGTTGATACTAGAGAGCTAGTAAGAATATTAAAGGAGGAAGGCTCAATGCGTGCTATGATAGCAAATATTGAGACTCCAACTGAAAAATGCTTAGAACAAATTAAAAATTATTTTGTTCCAAAGGATGTAGTAGCCAAAATATCTACTAAGAAGGTTTGGTATTCTAGAACTTTAAACTATAAATATACAGTAGCTTGTATAGATTTAGGTTTAAAGAAATCTATAATTAAAATGCTAAAGGATTTAGCATGTAATGTAGTAGTTTTACCTTATAATTCATCAATTGAAACAATTATGAAATATAAGCCAAATGGAATTTTAATATCTGATGGTCCATCTAATCCATATGATATTTCAAATATTATAGATACAATTAATGAGCTAAAGGGTATTATTCCAATTTTAGGTATTGGTCTAGGTCAAGAAATAATCGAGCTTGCTTATGGTGCCAAGCTTTATAAACAAAAAATTGGTCATAATGGATGTAATATTCCAGTTAGAAACTTAAAGACTAATAAGATCGAAATTACATCACAAAATGATCAATATGCAGTAGATATTGAATCATTAAAGAAGACTACTTTAGTTCCAACTCATCAAAATGTTATAGATGGAATTATTACAGGTGTTGAAGATCAAAAGAATAAAGTTATAGCTGTTCAATATAATCCATCACCTACTGATTCTGATTTTGCATTTAAGAGATTTGTTGATTTGATGGGAGGAAAGAAAAATGCCTAGACGTACGGATATAAAAAAGATAATGGTAATAGGCTCTGGTCCAATTGTTATTGGTCAGGCTGCTGAATTTGACTATGCAGGTACACAGTGCTGTCTTTCTTTAAAGGAAGAGGGCTACGAGGTAGTACTTGTAAATTCAAATCCTGCTACAATTATGACAGACCCTAATATTGCTGATAAAATTTATATGGAGCCACTAGATTTAGAGCATGTCGCTAAAATTATTAGATATGAGCGTCCAGATGGCTTAATCGCATCTATGGGTGGACAAACTGGTCTAAACTTAGGTATGCAGCTTGCTAGAAAAGGTATTTTAGATGAATGTGGTGTTGAGCTTTTAGGTATTAAGGCTGATACAATTGATAAGGCAGAAGATAGAGAATTATTTAAGGAATTATGCCTTTCAGTTGGTGAACCAGTTATCGAATCTGAGATTGCAAATAACCTAGAAGAAGTTATTAAGGCAGCTCATGATATCGGCTTTCCTGTAATATTAAGACCAGCCTTTACACTTGGTGGTACAGGTGGAGGCTTTGCTGAAAATGATGAAGAATTATTACCTCTTGCAAAAAATGCTTTAAAGCTATCTCCAGTTTCACAGGTATTAGTTGAAAAGTCAATTAAAGGCTATAAGGAAATTGAATTTGAAATGATGAGAGATAAAAATGATACAGTCATCGCTATCTGCTCAATGGAAAATGTAGACCCAGTTGGTGTTCATACAGGAGATTCAATAGTATTAGCACCAGCTCAAACTTTAACATTAAAGGAATTTGGCATGCTAAAGGCATCAGCTGTAAAGCTTATGAGAGCTTTAGATTTAGAGGGTGGATGTAATATTCAATTTGCTTTAGATCCATATTCATTTAAATATTATTTAATTGAAGTAAATCCAAGAGTATCTCGTTCATCAGCCTTAGCATCAAAGGCATCAGGCTTCCCAATTGCAAGAGTATCATCAAAAATTGCAGTCGGTTTAACTTTAGATGAAATAAAAATTGCAGCTACAGTAGCTTCATTTGAGCCAACAATTGACTATGTAGTTTGTAAATTTCCAAGATTCCCATTCGATAAATTCCAAGATGCTAATCGTAAGCTTTCAACTCAAATGAAGGCAACTGGTGAGGTAATGTCAATTGGAAGAACAATTGAAGAAGCATTATTAAAATCTATTAGATCATTAGAAAATAAGGTAGATCATTTAGAATTAGCTTCTCTAAAGGGTAAGACATTAGATGAGTTATATGATTTCATAAAATTAGAAACTGATGAAAGAATATATGCAATTTGTGAGGCCTTAAGAGAAGGTGCAGATATTGATGATATTTATAATTTAACAAAGATTGATAGATTATTTATTAGAAATCTATTAAATATTGTTGAAATGGAAAAGGTTATTAAAAATAACATAAATAATGTTGAAATTTTAAAAGACGCAAAAAAGATGGGCTTTTCAGATTCATATATCGCAAGATGCTGGGATTTAAAGCCAGTTGATATTTATAATGTTAGAAAGCAAAATAATATTTATCCAGTATATAAGAAGGTAGATACATGTGGTGGTGAATATTCATCAGATGTTCCATATCTATATTCAACATATGAAAGTGAAAATGAATCTATCGTTTCAAATAAGAAAAAGATTGTTGTTTTAGGCTCTGGTCCAATTAGAATTGGTCAAGGTGTAGAATTTGACTACACTACAGTTCATGCAATATGGGGTATTCAAGAGGCTGGCTATGAGGCTATAATTATTAACTGTAATCCAGAAACAGTTTCAACAGATTATACAACATCAGATAAATTATATTTTGAACCATTAACATTTGAAGATGTTATGAATGTTATCGATTATGAAAAGCCTGAAGGTGTAGTTGTTGCCTTAGGTGGTCAAACAGCTATTAATCTAGCTGATAAGATTGCTGCTCAGAATGTTAAAATCTTTGGTTCATCAGCAGAAGCTATCGATGTTGCAGAGGATAGAGATTTATTTGAAAAGGCAATGCAAGAGATAAATATTCCAATGCCAAAGGGCTATGGTGTATATTCAGTTGAAGAAGCATTAAAGGCTGCAAATGAAATTGGCTATCCAGTTTTGGTGCGTCCATCATTTGTTCTAGGTGGAAGAATGATGCACATAGTTTATGATGAAAAGGTTCTAAAGCAAAAGGTTAAAGAGGCTGTTTCATTTGATAATGAGCATCCAATTTTAGTAGATAAATATGTATTTGGTCAGGAATGTGAAGTAGATGCCATCTGTGATGGTACTGATGTATTTATCCCAGGTATAATGGAGCACATTGAACGTACTGGTGTTCACTCTGGAGACTCTATGAGTGTATATCCACCATATTCACTATCTGATCATGCTAAAAAGACTATAGTTGAATATACAAATAAAATTGGTCTTAAGTTAAACATGATTGGTTTATTTAATATTCAATTTATCGTAGATAAGGAAGATAATGTTTCAATTATCGAGGTTAACCCAAGATCATCTAGAACAGTACCTTTCTTAGCTAAATCAACAGATACTCCAATTGCTAATATTGCAACAAAGGTTATGCTTGGAGCAAAATTAAAGGATTTAGGCTATGTAGGCTTAGCAAAGCCTAGAAAGAGATGGTATGTAAAAACACCTACCTTCTCATTTACAAAGCTAACTGGTCTTGATGTAGTTTTATCACCTGAAATGAAATCAACAGGTGAAGCAATAGGCTATGACTATTCCTTAAATAGAGCTTTATTTAAATCATTAAAGGCCTCAAATATGAGAGTAGCAAATTATGGAACAATATTTGCAACTATCGCTGATAATGATAAGGAAGCAGCTCTACCATTAATTAAGAGGTTCTATAAGCTAGGATTTAATATTGAAGCTACCTCAGGTACAGCAAAATTCTTAAAGGCTCATGGTGTTAAAACAAGAACTAAGAAGAAGATATCTGAAGGCTCTGAAGAGATTTTAGATTCAATTAGAAAAGGCTATGTAACATATGTTATCAATACATCAACAGAAGGTGTAAATCAAAATGTTGATGGTAAGATTATTAGACGTTGTGCAATCGATAATAACGTAACAGTATTTACATGCCTTGATACAGTTAAGGTATTACTTGATGTATTAGAAGAAATTACAATGGGTATTTCAGTAATTAATGAAGAATAAAAAATAAGCAGTAAAAGGAGAAAAACCATGAAGGATGTAAGATTAACGGTTTTATCTAACAAAAAGATAACAGATACAATTTATCAAATGAGACTTACTGGAGATTTATCTGAAATTAAAAATTCTGGTGAATTTGTCAATATAAAGGTTCCTGATTTTTATTTGAGAAGACCATTTTCAGTATATGATTTCGGTAAGGATTATGTAGATGTTTTATATAAGGTACTAGGCCAAGGTACCTTAGAAATGACAAGAATTGAAGAAGGCTATAAGCTAGATACACTAGTTGGCTTAGGTAATGGCTTTGATGTAACAAAGGCTAAAAAGCCTCTACTTGTTGCTGGAGGTATCGGTATAGCTCCAATGTATAATTTGGCTAAAAAATTTAATGAGCTTGGTATTAAGCCAACCTTAATCTATGGTGCTAGAAATAAAGATGAAATAGTATTTGTAGATGAATTTGAAAAGCTATGTGATGTAGTAGTTTGTACAGATGATGGCTCATTAGGCTTTAAGGGAACAGCTGTATTCTATTTAGAAAAGAATAAGGTTGATTATGACTATTATTATTCTTGTGGTCCATATAGAATGCTTGAAGCATTAGCTTCATATTCCAAATCTGGCTGTGTATCACTAGAGGCTAGAATGGGCTGTGGCTTTGGAGCATGCATGGGCTGTTCAATTAAGACAACAAATGGTTCAAAAAGAGTTTGTAAGGAAGGACCAGTATTTGAAGCAAGTGAGGTGATTTTTTAATGAATACTAAGATTAATTTTTTAGGTAAGGAATTTAAAAATCCAATTATTCCTGCATCAGGTACCTTTGGTTTCGGTTATGAATTTGCTGATATATATGATATCAATATTTTAGGCTCTATCGCTTTAAAGGGTACAACCTATAATCCAAGATATGGAAATGAGCTTCCTAGAATTGCTGAATGTAGAAGTGGCTTAATTAACGCGATAGGCTTACAAAATCCAGGCGTTGATAAGGTAATTGAAGAAGAGCTACCTAAGCTTGATAAGGTTTATAAGGATAAGATTATTATGAATGTCGGCGGACATTCAATAGCTGAATACTGCGATACAGTTAAAAAATTTAATAATGTTGATAAGGTATTTGCGATAGAATTAAATATTAGCTGTCCTAATGTATCAGGTGGAGGTATGGCATTTGGTGTTGATCCAGATGTTGCCTTTGAGCTTGTTAGTAAGGTTAGAAAGGTTTGTAAGAAGCCTTTAATAGTTAAATTATCACCAAATGTAACTGATATCGTTAAAATGGCTAACGCGGTTGAACAAGCAGGAGCTGATGCTATTAGCTTAGTTAATACATTTTTAGGAATGAGAATTGATTTAAAAACAGCTAGACCAATCATTTCAATTAAAAAAGGTGGCTATTCAGGTCCTGGTATTTATCCAATGGCCTTAAGAATGGTTTATGATGTTAGTCATAATGTTAATATACCAGTAATTGGTATGGGTGGAATAACAGATGCATATGATGTTATTGAAATGATGTATGCAGGAGCAAGCCTTGTTCAAATAGGTGCTCAAAATCTAGTTGATCCATACGCTTGTGAAAAGATTATTAATGATCTACCAAAGGTTATGAATGAATTAGGTATTACAAATTTAGAGGATATTATTGGAAGGTGCAAATGAAAAGAGATGTAATTATTGCTTGTGATTTCAAGTCAAAGGAAGAATTATTTGAATTCTTAAAACCATTTAAGGGCATGAATCCATATCTTAAAATCGGTATGGAAATGTATTTTAAGGAAGGACCAGAGCTAGTAAGAGAATTAAAAAGACAAGGTTTTAGAATTTTCTTAGATTTAAAGGCTCATGATATTCCAAATACTGTAAAGGCTGCGATGGAAAAGCTTGGTAGCTTAGGTGTTGATATCACTAATGTTCATGCTGAAGGTGGTATTGAAATGATGAGAGCTGCAAGAGAAGGTCTAAATATGACTGAAGAAGGAAAAAAGACAAAACTTATTGCAGTTACAGTATTAACTTCAATTAATGATGATGTATTACATAATGAGCTTTTAATAGATAAAACTAAAACATCAGCTGATATAGTAAGAAAATATGCCCTAAATGCTAAAGAGGCAGGTCTTGATGGTGTTGTATGTAGTGCACTAGAAGCATCAATAATAAAAGAAATTGGCTTTATGTCAGTAACACCTGGTATTAGACTTGCTGGTGATTCAAAGGATGACCAAAAAAGAGTTGCTACACCTGCTTATGCAAAAGAGCTAGGCTCAACATATATAGTTGTTGGAAGAAGTATTACTAAGGCTGAAAATCCAGTTGAAGCTTACAATAGATGCGTAGAGGAGTTTTGTTAATATGAATGAAAAAGAATTAGCAGTAGAAGTTGCAAAGAATTTATTAAAAATTAAGGCAGTATTTTTAAAGCCAAATGATCCATTTACTTGGGCATCAGGTATTAAATCACCAATTTATTGTGATAATAGATTAACTTTATCTTATCCAGATGTTAGAAAGGTTGTTGAAAACGGCCTTGCTGAAACAATAAAAAAATATTATCCAGATGTAGAAGTAATTGAAGGTACTTCAACAGCTGGTATCGCCCATGCAGCTATGGTATCTGAAATATTAAATCTACCTATGGGATATGTTCGTGGTGGAGCAAAGGACCATGGTAGAGGAAACCAAATTGAAGGAATTGTACCAGCAGGTAAGAAAGTAGTTGTAGTTGAAGATTTAATTTCAACTGCAGGATCTTCTTTAGAGGTTGTAGATGTATTAAGAGAAGCAGGAGCTAATGTTTTAGGTATCGTTTCTATCTTTACATATAATTTAAAGAAGGGCTTGGATAGATTAGAGGCAGCAGGCTGCAAGAATTATTCACTTTCTAATTTCGAAACTTTAGTTGAGGTTGCGGCAGAAGAAAATTATATTTCTAAAGAAGATATTTCAAAAGTACTAAAATTCCAAAAGAATCCATCAGATTCATCTTGGATGGAATAAAGATGATAAATGACCACTTAAGTGGTCTTTTTTTCTTTAAGGTATTGAATTTCTAATAATATGTGATATATTATTAACACTATAATTTTTATAGCAGTTGTTGTATAATTATAATACGTGGGGATAATAAAATGATTGATTTATTAGAAATTAAGGACCCATCATTTATAAAGGATTTATCTATTAAAGAATTGAAAGAACTAGCTAGTGAAATTAGAAAATTCTTGATTGAAAATATTTCAAAAACTGGCGGTCATTTAAGTAGTAATTTAGGCGTTGTTGAATTAACAATAGCTATGTATTATGTATTTGACCCTAAGAAGGATAAGTTTTTATTTGATGTAGGTCATCAGTCATATGTTCATAAAATATTAACTGGAAGAGCTAAGGATTTTGTTCGCTTACGTCAAATTGATGGTATGAGTGGATATATAAGAAGAAGTGAATCAGTTTATGATGTTTGGGAATCAGGACATTCTTCAACTTCTATATCTGCTGCCTCTGGTATGATTTTAGCTAATAGCGATTCAAGAGTTGTTTCTGTTATTGGTGATTCATCAATGATGAATGGTATTGCCTTTGAAGCTATTAATTTTTTAGGTCAGCTTCAGGATAAAAACCCTATCATCATTTTAAATGATAATAGAATGGGTATTTCTAAGTCTGTAGGAGCCTTTACAAAGGTATTCCAAAGAATTAGAGGTTCTAAGCTTTATAGAGGCGTAAAAAGAGTATTTAATTTTATAACTCCTAACTTTTTAAATTCTTTTTACCATCAAGTTAAAAGAGGTTTAAAAGGCTTCTTCCAAAGAGATAATATATTTGAGGAATTAGGCTTTGATTATTATGGACCTTATAATGGCAATAATTTAAAATATTGCATTAAGGTTATGAATAAAATTAAAAAGGCAAAAGGACCTATTGTTTTACATCTACTAACTAAAAAGGGTAAAGGCTATGAATTTAGTGAAAAGGATACAGTTGGATCATTTCATGGTATTGAACCATTTGATATTTCAACGGGTAAGCCTTTAGTGGTTAGTAATAAGGTATCTTATTCTAAGCTTGTTGCTGATACACTTGTTAAAAGAAGAGCAAAGGAAGATTTCTTTGTCGTAACTCCAGCTATGAAGGCTGGTTCTAAATTAGATGAATTTGCTAATCTATATCCTAAGTCATTTTATGATGTTGGTATTGCAGAAGAGCATGCTGCTGTAATGGCTGCAGGTATCTCTTTAGAGAATAAAAAGGTAGTATTGTTGATGTATTCAACATTTTCACAAAGAGCCTTTGACCAAATATTAAATGATATATCAAGACAAAATTTAAAGGTTATAATTGGCTTAGATCGTGCAGGTATAGTTGGTGAGGATGGTTCAACCCACCAAGGTGTATATGATATTTCAATGTTATCATTAATGCCAAATATTAAAATATTCTCACCTAGAAATCCAAAGGAAGTTATCGGTATATTTAACTGGGCATTTGATAATTTAGATTCACCAATTGCTATTAGATATCCAAGAGCCTCATTTGAACCAGAAGAATTAGATTATGATTATATTGCATCACCAAAATGGGAACTAATATCTAAAGGCTCTAAGGCTAATGTAATTAGCTTTGGACCAGATGTAGAAAGAATTAAAAATTTTGATCTAGATGTTAATGTATATGATGCTAAAATAATTAAACCAATTGATACTGAAGCATTAAAAGAAATATTTAATAATAATCTACCTATAATTGTTATAGAACAATGCATAGATTCTGGTACCTTATATGATAAAGTATT
>CAMOUK010000033.1 GCA_946626535.1 uncultured Caryophanales bacterium | reverse complement strand
CTAATTGTCCACCCTTACCAGGATGTAACTCAATATTGTGGATTAATGAACCAACAGGAATTGCAACGATTGGTAATGCATTACCAACCTTAATATCTGCGTCAGCACCAGAAATAAGTTTTGTTCCTACAGTTAATCCCTTAGGAGCAAGAATGTATCTCTTTTCACCATCAGCATATACTAATAATGCGATATTTGCACTTCTATTTGGATCATATTCGATTGACTTAACAGTTGCAGGAATACCATCCTTATTTCTCTTGAAGTCAATAATTCTATATTTTTGCTTAACGCCACCGCCTTGATGACGAACAGTGATACGTCCAGTATTATTACGACCTGCTTTTGAATTCTTAGGTGCTAATAATGACTTTTCAGGAGTATCAGTTGTAATTTCATCAAATGTTAAAACTGACATGTTTCTTCTACCATTTGATGTTGGCTTATATTTTCTAACTGCCATAGTTAATAATTCCTCCTATTAGATCTCGAAAGCGTCGATCTTGTTGTCCTTAGCTAACTCAACGATAGCTTTCTTATATGCTGGCTTGAAACCAACATGTTGACCAACTCTTGCACGCTTAGGTAATACGTTAATAGTGTTAACACTAAGAACTTTTACCTTGAAAATTTCTTCTACTGCGTTTTTAATTTCAATTTTGTTTGCTGATTTAGCAACCTTGAAAGTATACTTATTGAAGTTTTCTTTTAAACCCATTGTCTTTTCAGTAATAATTGGGCCTTGAATAATATCAAATGCTTTAGTCATATTAGTTCAACTCCTTCTCAAAGTACTTAACAGCAGCTTCTGTTAATACTAAATTCTTGAATGTAAGAATTTCATAAACAGATGCATTATCTACAGGTGTAACAAATACACCTTCAATATTTCTTGCTGAAACATTTAAAGTTTCTGTTAATTCTTCAGGTGAAACTAAAACCATTGTCTTACCTTCTACCTTTAGGTTATTTAAAACCTTAACGAATTCTTTTGTCTTGAAGCTATCTAATACGATTGTATCAACAGCTACCATTTTGTTTTCATTTAGTTTATAAGTTAAAACATTTCTCATTGCTAATGCTCTAACCTTCTTATTTAACTTGAAGGCATAGCTTCTTGGTGTAGGACCAAATACTGTTCCACCACCAACCCATTGAGGTGCACGGATTGAACCTTGACGAGCACGTCCAGTTCCTTTTTGTCTCCATGGCTTACGGCCACCACCACGAACTTCGCTACGACCCTTAGTATCATGAGTACCTTGTCTCATAGCAGCTCTTTGTTGGTTAACCACATCATAAATTACTTGTTGATTTAATTCAACAGCAAATACTTCTTTGCTTAAGTCTAAATCTTTAATCTTTTCTCCAGATTGATTTAATAATGCGATTGTTGGCATAATTAAACTCCTTTCCTTATACTATATATTACTTTGCAGCCTTAACTGCAGTTTTGATTACAACGAATCCTTTTTTAGGTCCTGGTACATTACCACGAACTAAGATTAATTGTCTTTCAGAATCTACCTTAGCGATTGTTAGGTTTTGTAAAGTTACTTTTACATTACCCATATGACCTGGCATTTTCTTACCCTTCATATTACCTTTGATAGCTCCCATTGAACCAACGATACGATGACATGCTGATGTACCATGGCTCATTCTTAATACATGGTGATTGTAACGCTTGATTGTACCAGCGAAACCTTTACCCTTTGAAGTACCAGTAACGTCAACTACGTCACCAGCTGCAAAAATATCTACTTTAATTTCTTGGCCTACATTGTAAGAAGCTAACTCATTTCCTTGTGCTTCTGAGAATCTGAATTCTCTGATGAAGCGCTTAGGAGCAGTGTTTGCCTTTGCAACATGACCCTGTTCAGGCTTGTTAGATAAAGCTTCTTTCTTATTTGAAGCACCAACTTGAACAGCAACATAACCATCGTTTTCAACTGTCTTTTGTTGTAATACTACATTTTCAGAACAATCAACGATAGTAACTGGAACTAAATTACCAGCTGCATCGAAAATTTGAGTCATACCCAATTTTCTACCTAAGATTCCCTTAGCCATTTGAAATTTCCTCTTTTCTTAAATTATTTTTTTAATTACTTCTTTAATACGATATCTACACCAGAAGGTAGATCAATGTGCATTAAAGCATCAATTGTCGCAGGATTTGGATCTACGATTTCGATTAATCTCTTATGAGTTCTTCTTTCGAATTGTTCTCTTGAATCCTTGTTAACATGAGGAGAACGTAAGATAGTGAAGATCTCCTTTTCTGTAGGTAGTGGAATTGGACCATTAACTACTGAACCAGCCTTCTTAACTGAATCAACAATCTTCTTTGCTGATAAGTCAAGTAATCTGTGATCATAAGATTTTAAACGAATTTTGATTTTTTCTTTTGCCATTTTTAATTACTCCTTTCGCCTATAATCGTCGTATAGACTTGCTCCATGGAAAAACCCAACACGTATGACAACGGCAATCCGTGTGTCGGCAACCTTCCACTTCACAGCCACTTCTTGCTCGATATAGAGCCTTTTTAATTATATCTAAAAATATCACAATATGCAAGATAAATTTTTAAAATTTTTTTATTATTTTTTATCCTATTATATATAAATAAAAAGAGCGCTCGTGCGCTCTTCAAATAATTATTTATTAGAATCTTCTAATCTTTCCATCTAAACCATGTAAAATTACATAGCTTCCATCATCCTTGTTCTTAGCTAAGCTCTTTGCATAATCTAATGCTTCTGCTTGAGTCTTGAATAATTTAATTACCTTATCAGAACCTTGGATGAATACTTTCCATTCTCTACCATCATTATCACGTTTAGAAACATGATATGCTGTCTTTCCTGTTGAAGTTGTCTTTGCTGCTGTCTTTGGTGCCTCTTGCTTCTTAGCTGGAGTTTCAACCTTCTTTGCAGGAGCTGCTTTAGCAGGTGCTTCTTTAGCAGGTGCTTCTTTAGCTTTTGGAGCTGCCTTTGTAGGAGCTTCCTTAGTCTTTGGTGCTTCAGCCTTTCTAGCTTTAACATCAGCTGCAGTATTCTTAGTTGGGGCAGATGCCATAACTGGTGTAGGAGCTGGTTTCTTTGGAGCTGCCTTTGCAGGAGCCTCCTTAGCCTTTGGTGCTATAACAACAGGAGTATGCTTTTCTGTTTTAACTTGTACTGTAGCTTGTTTAGCAGGAGCCTTCTTTGCTGGTGCTGTATTATCTTTCTTTGTTGCCTGTGCAGGCTTTTTTGTAGTTGTAGCCATAAATAGTCCTCCGTTTTTCGATTTTATCTTTATTAAAATTATAACCTTATTTAAAAAAATTGTAAAGAAACCTAAATGGATTAATTTGCACTTATTCTGTCAAAAAACTCACATATTGATTTTAGAGCATTTTCTTTATTCATATTTAGTCCAAATAAAGTTACATATATTTCTCTTTGCTTACTATATCCAAGTCTAATCATATTATCCTCAGGAAGGGCATCAAATAATTTACTTCCATCTAATTGTTCTGATTTTTCTTTACTAAAATAGAATATTAAACTAGCTTTATTAGATCTATCTATTCTCTTAATATCTAACTTCTCACAATAATTATCCATTGTTTTTTCATAAATATATAACAATAAATCATTAGGCACTTCACCGAATCTATCCTGTAGTTCAGATATTAATTTATTAGCTTCCTCATATGATTTAATCTTATTTATACGCTTATGTATTTTAATTCTCATGTCATCAGTTTCAATATAAGCCGAATCAATTGTTCTAGATACAAGTGGTGCTGTAATCGAAGAATCAATCTTCTTAGGTTCTCTTGTTACACCACCATTATTAATTTCTTCATCTAATATTTTTAAATACATATCAATTCCAACTGATTCTACAAATCCTGATTGCTCTTCACCTAATAAATCTCCAGAGCCTCTTATAGATAAATCTCGCATTGCAATTCTAAAACCAGAGCCTAATTCATTAAATTCTTTAATAGTCTCTAGTCTCTTTTCTGCTTCCTTAGTTAATATCTTTCTTGGTTCATACATTAAATACGCATATGCAATTTTATTTGATCTTCCGACTCTACCTCTTATTTGATACATTTGAGATAAGCCTAATCTATCTGCATCATGTATTATTAATGTATTGGTATCAGGAATATCAATACCAGTTTCAATTATAGTCGTACAAATTAATACATCATATTTTTTATCAATAAAATCAGTAATAACATCCTCAAGCTTATCCTTTGATAGCTTTCCATGACCAACACAAATTCTTGCATCAGGTACTAATGATTTTATTTTAGCTGCCTCATCCTCAATTGAATCAGTCCAATTGTACAAATAAAAGACTTGTCCACCACGTGTCATTTCACGTTTAATTGCATCAGCTATAATTCTATCATTTCTTTCAGTAACATAGGTTTGAATTGGATATCTATTTTTAGGTGGTGTTTCAATCATCGATAAATCCTTAAGACCCATAACTGACATTTGAAGTGTTCTTGGAATAGGTGTTGCAGATAATGTTATACAATCCACATTAACCTTTAATTCCTTTATCTTTTCTTTATGAGTAACACCAAATCTTTGTTCCTCATCAACTATTAACAATCCTAAATCCTTAAATTTAACCTCATCAGATAATATTCTATGTGTACCAATTAAAACATCAACAGAACCCTTAAGTGTATCAGCTATTACCTCAGTTTGCTTCTTTCTAGAAACAAATCTAGATAATAATTCAACTCTAATACCATATTTTTCCATTCTATTTTTAAATGTTAAATAGTGCTGTCTTGCTAAAATCGTTGTAGGTGCTAAAACAGAAACCTGCTTTCCACCATACACAGCCTTAAATGCTGCTCTTAATGCCACCTCAGTTTTACCATATCCTACATCTCCACAAACCAATCTATCCATTGGTCTATTAGATTCCATGTCTCTTTTTATATCTCTAATAGCCTTTGATTGGTCTGGTGTTAATTCATACTCGAATTCATTCTCAAATTGAATTTGTTCTTCAGAATCTGGTGGAAATTTAAATCCTTCAGATTGCTTACGCTGTGCATATAGCTTTATTAATTTATCAGATATATCATGTAATCTCTTTTTAACTCTAGCCTTAGTTCTAGCCCAAGCTGTACCACCTATTTCATGAATTTCTACACCCTCAGTATCCTTAGATGCATATTTAGATAAATCATTTATTTTTTCAAGTGGTATATATAATGCTGAATTATTCTTATAGCTTACATGTATAAAATCTCTTTTGATTCCTGTATTATCTAATGTGACAATACCAGAATAAATACCAATACCATAATCATAATGAACTACATAATCACCAATTTCAAGCTCATCATAATTAGATATTTTTCTAGCATTTTTATAAATTGATTTATATCTAGCTTTAGTAGCATGATAATCTATATCAAATATATCATGCTCATTGATGATAACTAAATCATCCTTTTTCATATTAAATGAAGGTAAATAATTATCATATGAATAAATAATGCCTTCCTTTATATTAGAAAAATCATTTATCTTTCTTACTATTATTCCATTTTCGTCTAAATAATCTACTAATCTTTTTAATCTATCCTTATTTGTTATAGCAATAATAAATTTCTTAAATCTATATGTAGAGAAATCATTTAAAATATTCTTTTGATTAGCATGATATGGATCAATTTCAGTTGCTACTACACTTAAATTAGCATCACCAATTCCAGATAAGCCCTCAATTATGATATTTCCTTTTTTCTCAATTTCCTTAAAATTGATAAAATTTTCCATTTTTGTTATAGAATAGCCACCTATTCTACCACAATATTCATCTAGATCTAATTCTAATCTTTGATATACATCATAAGATTTCTTAGGATCAATTAAATATATTCTTTTATTTTCAACAAAATCAAATATATTAGTTTTAGATTCATCAAAGAATGATAAATATCTAGATAATGTATCTAATGATTTATGCATCATTAAATTTGATAAATCTTTTTTATATATATCCTCTTCTATTTCGCTTAAGCTAAAATTATCCTCAAACCCTAATATTTTAGTTCTTGCAAATTTATAATCATTATCATCATATATTAATTCACTCACAGGTAATATTAATACATTATTTTTCTTTTCTATACTCTTTTGAGTTTCACAATCAAATTCTTTAATTGTTTCAATATAATTATCAAAAAAATCTAATCTAACTGGTACTTCATACCCTAAAGGGAATATATCAATTATAGAGCCCCTTTTAGAAAATTCACCAGTTTTTGTTACCTGATATACAGGTGTATAGCCAATCTTAATTAATTTATTAGCTAAAACCTGTGGTTCAATTTCATCATTTATATTTATATTGAAGCAGCTTTCACGCCATATTTGAGGATTCATTTCATATTTAATTGCCGCATGCATATTCATTATTACAAGCTTTTTATTATTTGTTAATAATTCATATAATGTTTCAATTCTTTCAAATAAGAAATCACCAGATGCTGAAATCATTTCAGCTGATGCCAATTCATCTGCAGGGAAGAATAAAACATCGTCAAATGGCAATATTCTAGATAAAGAATCATAATATCTTTGAGCTAAATATAAAGATGGTAAAACCACAAAAAGAGTGGAATTACCACTCATAAAATCTGATGCCAAAAGCATTATATTAAATCCATCACAGGTATCAGAAACACTAAATTTATCACTTTCAATTATAGTCTTTACCTTTGGATTTGTTTTTATAAATTCAAATATATTCATAAAACCTCCATAAACAAGAAAAGCCCGGATTTTGTCCGGATATTTTCTGTTATTTTAAAGAATCAATTGCTTCTTTAATTAATTTTGGTAATCTAATACAATCCTTTAGAGGTATTGCAGATATTGTTACTCTAAGTACATTTCCCATTGGAATAATATGTATCTTCTTCTTAACTAAATAATCATATGCTCCTTCTGGGTTGTCACATGGTATAGTAACGAAGAATCCACAATCGAATGGTAATGTTTTTAATCCACATTTCTTAGATTCCTCTAGGAAAGCATTAGCTCTTTTAATTAATGTTTCTCTAGATTCCTCTAATTCTTTTTCAAATGAAGCTCTTAAAGTTTCATCAGCAAATACCTTAGTAACTAAATTCATACCTAAATTTGTTGAATTACTCCATTTAGATCTACTTGAGAATTTATTTGCTTTATTGAAATCATCAATATTGTTTTTATTATTAGATACTGCAACCTGTGCTCCAAGTCTAATACCATATAATGCTAGAGTCTTAGAACCTGAGAATGCCATAATAACCATTGCGTTATCATTTAATTTTTTATATAAAGAAATGTTCTTTCTTGTAAAATCAAATCCAGCCTTTGAATAATCAATATATGCCATATCATGTAATAATACAATTGGTGTACCATCAGCTGATAATTCATTAATCATATCTATTACCTGAATCCATTCAGCCTCAGTCATTGAATAACCTGTAGGATTATGACATGGATCATTAATTACAACTAGGACTCTTCCTTGAGATTTCTTTAATTCAATCATACATCTTTTTAAATCATCTAAATTAAATCCACCATTATCATTAAATAGCTTATACGTCATATAATCCTGATGATTTTCATATAATACTTGTTTATAATTACCCCACATATAATTAGGTAATAATGCTTTATCACCATCATTTAGATAATTGGCGAATGTGTTAGATAAAGCTCCAGTTCCACCAGGTGTTGCCATTACAGCTGAAATATCCTTGAAATCATTATAATATTGTCTAAATACCCATCTTTTAACTGCATCATGAAATTCCTTAGAGCCAGGTGTTGAACCATATGCATATTTTTCATCTGTTGTTAAAAGGCTTAAAGCTTTATCAACTGATTTATAAGCGAATAGCTTTTCATTTTCATCATAAAGCATTCCAATTGTTGCGTTAACAACCTCTGGATCTTTCTTTTTTTGTTCCTTAGCTATCGCTCCAAGTGTAATAATATTACTTTTGTCTTCTTTTATGATACTTCTTTTGGCTAATAATGTCATATTTGCACCTCTTTTTAATACTTTTTTATTTTAGCACTAAAAAGAATATAAATAAAGAATTATTTATAAAAAGAAAACGGGTGGCTTTGGCCACCCACAAGGAGAAGTACGTGTATTTACAATATTTTTCAATAATATTGCCAGTTTTATTAATTGAATAGCTTCTTCTTTAGTTATCTACTCAATTGTGATTTTTCTAGCTACAGGCTTTACTTCCTTTAGCTTATTAACAGTAATTGTTAAAATACCATTATCCATTTTAGCAGTTATATTATTCTCATCCATATCATCAAGATAGAATGATCTAGTTAATGCTGATTCACTAATTTCTTTTACAAGGTAATTTTTCTTTTCATCCTTATTAGTTGTTTTCTTAGAAACACTAATTGTTAGTGTATCATCACTAGCGTCTATTTTAATATTTTCCTTAGATACCCCTGGGATTTCTGATGTAACAATATAATTGTTTTCAGTTTCCTCAACATTTGTCTTCATATCTTTTCCTAGCATATCGCTAAAGAAATCATCAAATTCATCAAATACGCTTAAATAATTATTATTCTTTCTTAAATTATTATTATTTTTAGATTCTAAATTATACATAAACAAGCCCTCTTTCTATATTATAATTATTGAATCTCAATAGTCTTTTTAGTTTTTTCTTCTTTTTTAACTGTTAGATTAACCATCAATAGACCATTTTCATAAGATGCTTTAATTGTATCCTCATTGATATCGCCAAAATTAATTGTTCTTCTTAGCTTTTGGTTATTTCTTTCATGGATTAGATATTTAGTATTATTATCCTTCTTAGGCTTTTTAGCACTAATAGCTAGAATACCATCCTCAAATTCAATTTGGATATCCTCCTTTTTAACTCCTGGGATTTCGGCTACTACTGTATATCCATTTTCTGTTTCAATGACATCTAAAGGGAATCCCTTGTAGCCTCCATCATAAAACATATTGTTAAATTCGTTTACTAAACTGTATAAATCATTTCTCATTTTTGTTTCCTCTTTTCTATTGGCACTCATACCTTTCGTCTGCCAATTACACTTATAGTATATCACATTTTTTGGCACTGTCAATAGTAGAGTGCTAATTTTTTTAAAATTTTTTTATTTTTTATTTGAGCATATGATTTTTAAGACAAAAATAAAAGGGAGCTGTTTTTACACAGCTCCTCATTTTACATTAATGGAGTTATTATTTTTAATACTGCACATAGAAGTCTTGTAAAGTTCTTTGGTTTGAAATTTGCAGGTACTTCTTCAGATACTGATAGCATTTGTTTAAAGTCCTCTAGAATATCTTTCATACATTCTGTTTTATATAATACAGCTCCACATTCATAATGGTGTACTAAGCTTCTAAAATCAAAATTAATTGTTCCAACCATAGCTAGCTTACCATCAGCTATTATTGATTTCATATGATTAAAGCCAGGCTTATATCTATATATTTTTACACCAGCTGACATTAAATACCTAAAGTTTGTTTCAGCAACTCTATACACAAGCTTCTTATCTGGTATTCCAGGTACAATTAAATGAACCTTTACTCCTCTTGTCGCCGCATTTCTTAGGGCATCAATTAAACCATATGTAGGAACTAAATATGGAGTTGAGATATATACCTCATGCTTAGCGTAATGCAATATATTTATATATGTTTGTTCACCAATTAAGGCATCATCAATACCACCAGGTCCATCACCAAATGGCATTACATAACCATTAGTATCATATTCCTTATACTTATATTTAATATATTTATCATAATCGCTTATCTTATGGCATGATAAATCAAAATTTTGTAGGAATGTAATTATTAAATTATTAATTCCACTACCTTCAATTTTAATCATTGTATCCTTCCAATAGCCAAATCTTTCAATTACATTTCCATATTCATCAGCTAAATTCATACCACCTGTAAATGCCATTTCATGATCTATTATAACAATCTTTCTATGATCACGATTATTATACATTCCAGATAATATAGGTCTAAATGGATGGAATTTATAACACTCTATACCAAGCTTTCTCAACTTTCTTGCGGTATTAGAAGCAATTGTACCACCACAGCCCATATCATCATATATTAATCTAATTTCAACGCCTTCTTTTGCTTTTTCGATTAATATATTTTTTACTTCTGTCCAATATTTGCCATCTGCAATAATAAAGAATTCCATAAATATAAATTCTTTTGCAGTTTTTAAGCATTCTATTAATTCAGGGAAGAACTCTTCTCCTGTTTTATAATATGTAATCCTATTTTTATTATGACATCCAAGAGCTATTACATTATTAATATATTTAAAAGTACCACATGCAGTACCTAAATCTACTTTATCATCAATAATATATTCTTTTTCATATTTAGATTTAAATCCTTCAATTATTTTTTTATCTCTTTTTCTTAATCCATGATTACCAAATATTAAAAATATAATTGAAAAGAAAAATGGTAACAATAATATTCCTACAAGCCATGGAATTTTAAATTCTGGATTTTCAGCTTTATTTAATATTATAAAGAAAATAATAAAAGCCATTATATAGCCTATAATTCTAAAGGCCATATATCCCAGTGCTACAAATAATGTAACTGTATCACTAGCCTTATCCAAGCCAAATAAATTAACTACTATATCATCCATATTAAATTGCAATACTAATAATATTAATACTTCAACTAATAATAAAAATATAATTAATAAATAACCAGATAATATATTTCTAATTAATTTTTTCAATGTATCAACTCCTCGTATAAAAATCGAAAATAACTATATTTATATTATATATTTTTTTTACCTATAATCCAAAAATGTGAATTTTTTTATAGAATAAACGAAAAAAGAGTATCAAACGATACTCTATTTTCTTAAATGTCTGACTTTTTATTATTTATACTTTTAACATATCCATTAGTTACCGCAAATATTGCAAGTTCTGTTCTATTTCTTGTATTTGTTTTAGAAAACAAATTACTTAAATGGGTTTTTACTGTAGCTTCACTAATAAACATTTTATCAGCAATTTCACCTCTAGTTAGTCCTTCACAAACATAAAATAATACTTCTTGTTCCTTGCTAGTTAGATTATTGCTGTCAGTTTCATCTTCCGAATTATTAGGGAATACCTTTTTACCTTCCATTACATTTTTTATGGCAGATAATATTTCTTCTTTTGGTCTATCTTTAGTAATATATCCATCAGCCTTTGCTTCCTCACCACGTTTAATATATCCCATACCATCAAAGCCTGTGATAATTAATACCTTTATATCAGGGAATTTAGCTTTTACATCCTTACATGCATCAATTCCAGATGAATTATTTGCTGTCAAGACATCCATTAAGATTAAATCTGGATTAAATTTTTGACAATATAATAATGTTAATTTAGCGTCCTTTACTACACCTAAAACCTCATATTCAGCTGTTAACATTCCTTTTAAGGAATCAGCTAAAATATCATGATCCTCAACTATTAATACCTTTACCATATCATTTCACATCCCATATTTTACAATTATTTTGAAGTTATCCTCTGGCTTGAATTCAACACTCCAGCCCTTTTCCATGCATCGATGTTCTAATATTGTTAATCCTCTACCCTTTTTAAAATCAGCATTTTGCTTTCCGTTATTAGTTATTTCTAATTGCTCATCCTTAAATGTAACTAATATTTTAGTTGCATCACCATGGTATATCGCATTAGTAGTAGCTTCTCTAATTATTTCAAATATCAATTCATCTGTAGTTAATCTAAATGGACAATTACCTTCTACTTCAACATTAGCTCCAATTGGATTTAAATCTCCATTTAATTCATTAATACTATTTTGAATTAATTTATTTGAATCGAAGAAATCGGCATTTAAATCATTTAATTCCTCATAAATCTTTTTATCATATATTGATTTAGATACTACTTCCTTATTTAATACACTGATCTTGTAGCTTAAAACATTATGGATTTTATTCAACATAAAATTCTTTTGTTTTTCGTATTCAAGCTTTTCAATATTATTTAAATAATCATTTAATACATCCTCTGTATTATTTAATTCATTTGTTACTTCCTTAAGCTCGTCAATAAGCATTACCTCTTCAGTAACATCAGATGAATTAATTTCAATATATGAATCACCAAGATTTTCTCTTGAGAATGCATATATTCTATTATTGCATCTAACACAAATCAATGATTTAAATTTTACTGATGTATCTTGTATTTCAAGTAATCTTTTAAATAGAACCTTATCATTTCTAATTCTCGTTCTAAATAAATCATAAATCAATTTATCTATTGCTTCATTTTGGAATATAACATGATTTCCTTTAGCAATCATTATTCCTTCATCTAATTCATTTAAGCCTTCATATATTGAGAATAATGTAATACTTCTAAAATGAATCTTACAATAAACTAAATAAAAGAAATATACACAAGGTAAGGCTATAAAAATAATTTTATAATCGCCTAAATCAGTGCCTAATATAACAAATGATACATGTAATAAAATAATAACAACATTAAATATTAATAAGAATATCTCAGTAAAGAATCTATACCATTTTGATTTACTTAAATATTTTGGTAATTCATAAGTACCAAAGGCTAGCGTTGTAAGTGATAATAATGAAATAAAAATATCCATTAGCTAATCACCTTCTTTGCTATAAGTGTACCATCTTCAATTATCTGAGATTCTAATCCCTCAATATAATTAGCGTTATTTATTGATAATACAATTTCTATATTATCTGATACTTTTACTACTCTGATAAATAAATTTTTATAATTATTCTTTCTTGCTATAACAATAAAAGAATAAACCTCAACATAAATAGCTAATATAGCACTATTAGATAATTCATTTTCTGTAAATAAGATATTACAATTCATATCTAATTTTTTTAAATATTCAATTAATTCATGTAATGCTAATGTCAAATCTGATGTAGATCTTATTTCATCAGAATCATTAAAAACTGAAAATAAACATGCTCTTTTTAAATAAATTAAAATAAGACTTATTTCTTTTATTTTAGTTTTATTATCTAAATCTGATTCTTCAATTTGTTTAATATCATTTGTTACTTCTTTAACTTTATTATTAAATTTATCAAAAACATCATTACGATATTGATTTTTGATGATTTCTTCCTTTAATTCCTTTGTTTTAAGCTTTAATTCAATTCTTGATTCAAGATTCTTTTTATTTTCTTCAATTTCTTTTCTTAAATTAATAATAGATTCTAAATCTCTTTCATAATAAATATATCCAGCTTTTATTTTCTTTTTAGTTATAGATATATTACCTTTTAATAATGAATTTTTATCCTCCATTAATTTAATTGTTTCCTCATTGATATTACTTAAATATTTAGTCTTATCATAAATATGGCCATTTTCATCAGTAATAACTAATGCTAGATGTGATTTATAAAATATTTTTCTATGCTCTAAGGATACAGGTAATACACCTGCATATATCATTGT
This sequence comes from uncultured Caryophanales bacterium, assembly GCA_946626535.1. The sequence continues at coordinate 831 of CAMOUK010000033.1, read as the reverse complement.
ATTATTAAATAATAATAAGAAAATTGTAGTTGCAGCTGTTAAATCGTCAATTGGGTCGATTTCAGTTACAATATTTAGGGCATATAAAACAAAATATATAAGAATTCCTAATATTTCTAAGCATAACCACATTATACCTTTTTTAGTTAGTGATTTAACTCTAAAGGCTCCAATTACTCCCATAGTTGCGGCAATAATTGAAATGATTGCACAATATCCAACTACTATAAAATAACCAAAATTATAGGTGTATTTAGATGGATTTGTTTTATTGATAATAAATACTAAATTATGAAAATTATTAGTTATAACTAAAGCACTTAATAATGTACCTATTAATAGGATTGTTGTTATTATAGCACGCTTCTTTTTTGTATGGAAAAATGATAATGATGTAAATAAATACAAATAAGAAATTGGGATAAATATAATGGGAATATAAAATAAATACCAGAAAAAATTAGTTGTTTTAGGATCATTAGTCATATCCCATCTTGTAATTTTCATAATATGCCAAAATATAAGTAGCATTGAAATTATCATCATACTTCTAATAATTCTTTTGTCATTTAATTTTGAATTTAAATAAAACATGTAAATTGAAATGAAACTAATGTATGTAATAGATTTCAATCTTTGAACTGAAGCATAAATACTTGGCAAATCCTCTGAATTTGATTTAGAAAGAAAAAATTCAAGTATAACATAAAATAAAACCAAAGCAAAAGCTACAACATATAGAATTATTCTTCTTTTGTTAGCCATAAAACTCACCCTTTTTTATTTTAATAGTACTTGAATTTCGTTTTCTGAATATATTTTAATTTTATT
>CAMOUK010000032.1 GCA_946626535.1 uncultured Caryophanales bacterium | reverse complement strand
TTCAAATTGATATTGATTTAGCTGAAATTAATAAGAATTGTCCTACTGATTATTCTTTAGTTATGGATTTAAAGGAATTCTTCTTAAGAATTACTAAGTACTTAACTCAAAAGGATAATAAGGAATGGGTTGACCATATTAAAGAATATAAGAAGATGTTTGCTGATAATCAGCAATCAGATACCTTAAAGCCTAGATATTTCATGGAAGCTATTGAAGAGGTTACAAAGGGCGATTGCTATATTGCAACTGAGGTTGGTCAGCATCAATTATGGGCTGCTCAATATTTCCATTATAGAGAGCCAAAAAGATTAATTACATCTGGTGGCTTAGGAACAATGGGCTTTGGACTTGGTGCTTCAATTGGTACTCAAGTAGCACATCCAGATAAGGTTGTATTTAATATCGCTGGTGATGGTTCATTTAGAATGAACTTCAATGAATTATTAACAATGTCTAAATATAACATTCCAGTAATTGTTGTTGTAGCAAATAATGGTGTACTTGGTATGGTAAGGCAGTGGCAAACAGCATTCTATGAGAAGCGTTATAGCCAAACTATATTAGATACTAAGCTTGATTATGCATTACTTGCTAAAGCATGTGGTGTCGACTATTATTATGCTGATACTAAGACTGAATATAAAAAGGCAGTTGAAGAGGCTGTAAAGAATAGAAGACCAACTATTATTAACGCAATTGTTGAAATTGACGAAAAGGTATTACCAATGGTAGCACCTGGTAAGCCAATTGATGATATTATGCTAAAATAATAAATATTAAAAAACACCAAATTTTCACACATTTTTGGTGTTTTTTTAATGATTATATTTTATTTCACAAATGTAAAAAAAGATTAATCACTATATTCGAAATATAGTGATGTTTTTTGTTAATTGTCAATTGTTTTAATCTAAAAAACGTGATTTAATATAAGTAAGGTAGTACGAGGTTTTAAATATGATAAAGGTTTATAATAATGGTAATGATTTTATTCTAGAAAATAAAGATTTTCTAGATTTAAATAGATATATGGCAGTATTTTTTTATTTAGATGCTAAAGCATTAAATGAGACAAATAAGAAAAATTATGCTATTAAGGCTGAGACTGATAATAAGAAGCTTTTAGCAATAAATGTAGAACCATATAATTTATGCTTATATGGTGATTTTGAATGCTTAAAGGAATTAATTAGTTATCTATATGATAATAGTTATGATTTAAATGGTGTATTATGCTCAACTATGATTGGTGATGAGCTAATAAAATTATCTAAAGATTCTAATAATAAATATCATCTTTCTATCGGTATGGATTTTATGGAGGCTAAGGAGTTTACTGAAGAAACTGGCGAATTAGTTTTAAAGACCTGTAAGAATGATTTAGACGAGCTATTTGAGCTATCAGGTGCTTTCTTTAAGGAATGTGGACTTCCTGATGTTCCAGATAAAGAGAAACTTTTAGATTGTGTTACATATTTTAGAGTTATAAGAGAAAATAAAAAAATAGTATCTATGGCATCACTTACAAAGGATACTAAAACATCATATAGAATTACTCATGTTTATACTCTTCCAGAATATAGAGGAAGAGGCTATGCTAGAAAAATTGTTAATTATATTAAAAATGAAATTGTATCTTTAGGCTTTACAGCAACTTTAAATGTGGATCAAAAGAATCCAATTTCATATCATTTATATGAATCATTAGGCTTTAAAAAGGTCTTTTCACAAGGCATATATAATAAAGACTAATAATTAATTAGGGGGAAATAATGGTAAATTATGAGGCTTGGATGAGGGAAGTACTAAAATGTAGTGCTATAGATAGAATTAATCTGGGCAAACATGCGTTATATGATACTATGGTTGTTTTAGCTAGAAATGGATTAACTATTACTGATTCAGTTAAATTCATTATTAGCTTAATTAGACTGTTTGTTACGGCTGATAATGTTTGTAGCGATGATGAATATAATCTTATTAGAGCTATAACAGAGGTTGATTTTTCAAAAAAGAGATTTTTTGAGATAACGGATATATATGCTAAAGAAGGCTATGTAGATGAAATAGATAAGGTAATAGAAAAGCTACCCTTAGAACAAAAAAAGCCAATTTGTCTTTTTGGGCTATCTATTTTAGCAAGTGATAATGTGTTAACTAATGAAGAAGAAAAGCTATTTATAAGATTAAGCAAATAGTAAAGACCGCTAATTAAGCGGTCTTTGATTCTTTTATAGCTTTAATTAATAAATTAATAGCTTCATTTATTAAATTATATTTTATTCCACTATAGCCTATAATTATCTTGTTTGTCTTTTTATTTAAATAATAATCATCTAATAATGAAATATCTATTTTATATTCTAAGCATTTAGCTTTAAATATATCTTTATCTAAATAATCAATATCAATTATCATAGAAAGGTAGCCATCATCAGTTATTTTTATATTTTCCTTTTCTAATAAGCTTTTAATCAATTCCTTTTTGTCAATATATGAATTTTTAACCTTATTTATATGTCTTGAATAAGCACCAGAGGTTATAAATTCATTTAGTATCATTTGGTCTAGAGTTGATACAGTTGTTGAATAGAAGCTATATTTTTCATCATATCTTTTAAGTAGCTTATCAGGAAGTATCATATAGGCAATTCTTAAGGCGGGAGATATGCTTCTAGAATATGATGAAAGTAAAATAGTATTATTATTAAGCTCAAATAGGGAAATTGATTGATTTGATAAATATTTAAATTCAGAATCAAAGCTATCTTCAATAATATATTTATCAGTAGCCCAAGAAGATATTTCAAGCTTTCTATCTAAAGACATTTTAATGCCAAGTGGGAATTGGCTTGATGGAGTTATATAAATAACATCAGACTTGATATTATTTATTACGGCTCCTTCATCATCTATTTCCATATATTCAATATTTTTATTGTGGTTTTTTAAAATTTTAGCTATCTTATCATATCCTGGATTTTCTATAGCGTAATTATTTTTATCTATGATGTCAATTAATATAGTAAATAAATATTCAATACCACTTCCAATAATAATATTATTTGGATTTACATTTATTCCTTTTGTTTCATATAGATATTCTTTTATAGTATTTCTTAATTTATAATAGCCATAAGAAGAAGTTCTTTCAAATATGTTTTCATTATAAATAATATTTTTACTAATCTTATTCCAGGTAAAATAAGGAAATAAGGTATTATCGATATTTTTAGTAGTTAAATCATATTTATAATCATTTTTCTTATGAGTTAGCTCATTATAATTAATATTATTTATTTTAATATTGTAATTTGATACAAAATAGCCCTTTTTAGGTATTGATATTATTAAGCCCTCAGATATTAACATATTGTAGGCTTCCATAATTGTATTTAAAGAAATATTTAAGTGCTCAGCTAGCTTTCTTTTAGAAGGAATAGAATCATTTGATTTTAAATTCCCATTTAATATTTCTTTTTTAATATAATTATATAATTGAATATATAAAGACTCATTATTATTGAACTTGACACTAAATAATCTCATATTTCACCTGGTACCAAAAAAAATATTTAAACTGATACTTTATTGGGTATCAGATTAGTTGTATTATATTATCAAATTTTAAAAAAGGCAAGGTATATTTATGAGTAAGAAAGTATTAACAATTCAAGATATTTCATGTTATGGACAATGCTCTGTTACAGTAGCATTACCAATTTTATCAGCTTTAGGCTTTGAAACTGCAATCCTTCCATCTGCAGTACTATCAACACACACATCAGGCTTTACTAATTTTACAGTATTAGATTTAACTGATGAGATGCCTAAAATTATAGATCATTGGAAGAAGGAAAATATTAAATTTGATTGCGTATATACAGGCTATATTGGCAATAAGGTTCAATTTGACTACATCCTAGATATTAAAGAAAACCTATTAAATGAAGGTGGCTTATTTATCGTAGACCCAGCTATGGCTGATAATGGTAATATGTATTGGGGCTTAGGAGAAGATATAGTAAATGGTATGAAAAAAATATCATCTGTTGCTGACTATATCCTACCTAATATTACAGAGGCTGCCTTCTTAACTGGAAATGAATATAAGGAAGTTCAAACTAAAGATTATCAAGAAAAGCTTCTTAATGATTTATATGCCTTAGGTGCTAAAAATGTAATTTTAACTGGTGTGGCAGAAGGTACTAAGCTTGGTGCTTCAGCCTATGATGGTAAAAATTATGTAACAGTATTAAAGGAGAAGGAGCCTAAATCTTACCATGGTACAGGTGATATATTCTCATCTATTATTGTTGGTAATATTTTAAATGGCTTAGATTTAAAAACTAATTTAGATAAGGCTACAGGCTTTATTATTGATTCTATTAGAAACACTGTTGATGATCCAACTCATAATTATGGTGTTAAATATGAAGAAATTTTAAAAGATTATAGATTAAAATAAAAAAGAGCACGTTATGATTAACGTGCTTTCTTATTATTTGGCATATTTAATGCTTCATCTTGTAATGTTAATAGCCTAGTTTTATTTATTGTTGTTAGCTTAACAAACAAAAATATTATAAATGCTGTAATAGCAGTAGTGATTAAATAAATAATTTGAGTTACATCTGAATAATAATTTGGATTATCTATTATACCAGTTTTAATAACGATAAGTGGAGCTGATACAACAAGTGCTAGTGCGGCAAATTGAGTTTGACCAGCATAAGCCTTACTTAAATTCTTAATACCCTTTGTAAGTATTAATAGGCCAAGTATAAAGCCAAGTAGATAAGCAAATAATATTTTAGCATTATAACCAAATAGAGTTGCGTAATCTGGATTTCCAAAATCAAATAGCTCAGTAAGCATATTCATAAATGGATTATAGATGCCCATCGCAATCATCAACACCGCAAAATCTACACCAGGAACAACGAATGCGGCAGAGCCCAAAATACCAATAAAGAACATACCAATTAAGAATACGAAGTTTGGTGGTGTTGGGAATTGCATCGTATATACCTCGGCATTTGATAGTAGGTTATATGATGTAATAGTTATTAGCACTACTAAAAACGTTAGATAGCATGAAGGCTTTTTATAATATGGCTTTAATTTTATTATCATTGAAGGAATAGATGATAAAATTAAACCAATTATAGCGCCTGATGTAAATAGTGGGAATTTTTCATAAAGAATTGTAATTGTAAATGCCGCTAAAAATACACCAGCTATAAAACCTATTAATAATGTCAATAAGAATAGTATATGCTTTTTGAAGTTTTTAAATAAATCAGCTATAGTATTGACCATATAAAAATAAATACCAATTATAATGGCCATAGTAGAAGCTGATAAGCCAGGTATACCTACACTTGTTAATCCAAGTAATGCACCTTGAATTAAAACAACGAGATATTGCCAAGGCTTTAGTTTACTACCTTGAGTCATAAAAACCTCCATAAACTAGACCTATTATAACACGAAGCGAAAGAAAAGTCTAAATAATGTTGGGTGATTGGCTTTACTTTTTAAAATATATGGCTTAAAATTTTATTGATGTTTCCTTGAAACCATCAATTTTAAAAAACAAGGAGAAGTTTTATGAATAAATTAAATATAAAGGACTTAGTTCAAATTGCGATTGTAGCTGCATTATATGTGGCTCTAACATGGGCGTTAGCGCCAATATCATATGGCTCAATTCAATTTAGAATTTCAGAAATATTAATGCTATTAGTACTATTTAAGCCAAGCTACGCAATTGGCTTAATATTAGGCTGCTTCATATCTAATACCACATCAAGCCTTGGCTGGTATGATATGGTATTTGGTACATTAGCTACTATAATAGCTTTAATTCCAATGCTTAAGATAAAAAATATTTATGTATCTGCAATTTTTCCAGTAGTTAGTAATGCGATAATTGTAGCTATTGAGCTATATTTCGCTTTAGGAATAGAACCAATTTGGTTAAGTATGCTTACAGTTGGTCTAGGAGAGGCAGTAGTAATTTATTTACTTGGTATACCATTTATAATGTATCTAAATAAAAATGATAATCTACTTGCTAACTTAGAATTAAAAAAGCTAGGAATTAAAGAATATATATATTTAACAAAAGAAAGTATACTTGCTATATTTTTAACAGTTTTAGGTGTTGTTTTATATATTGCATACCCTATGTATTTTGAAGAAGGTAATTCAGCCTCAGCAATGGCTTTACTTAAAACTGATTGGTGGACAGTTATAATAGGTATTATACCTTTAGTATTTTTATTCCTTTTTATATTTTTAAAGAAGAATTTACTAAAGCTTATAATTTTAATTTTAGTAGCTTTATTACTTTTAGCTCCATATATTTTAGTTGGGGCAAATTATAATAGCTCACTATCTAATGTCTATTATTATTTTTATCCAGTATATATTATCTTATTAATATTTATTTCAGTATATGATTATAGGGAGATTAAAGATGGAATTAAGGAATGATATTGATGAATTTTTAAAAACAATAGATAAAGATGTTTGTGTTGTTGCGGCAACAAAATATGTTGATTCATCTAAAATGAGACAGTTATATAATCATAATGTTTGTAATTTTGGTGAAAATAGAGTTGATTCATTTTTAACTAAATATGAAGAGCTAAAGGATTTAGATATTAAATGGCATTTTATAGGCCATCTTCAAAGAAATAAGTGTAATGATGTAATTAATAAAATTGATTATCTACATTCATTAGATTCTTTAAAACTAGCTGAAATGATAGATAAAAAAAGAACTACACCACTTAATTGCTTTATTGAGGTTTCTATTAATTTAGAGGAAAATAAAAATGGTGTAGATTATAGAAATATTGATGAATTTGTTAAAGAAGTATTAAAATATAAGAATATTAAACTTGTTGGCTTAATGATGATGGCTATAAAAAATGATGAAATAGATAATTTAGATAAGCAATTTATGGCTTTATATGATTTAAGGAATAGATTAAGTAAGGAATTTAATGTTGAACTTCCTTATTTATCTATGGGTATGAGTGATGATTATAAGGAAGCTATTAAGGCTCACGCTACTCATATTAGATTAGGTAGAATTTTATGGACGAATTAGAAATATTTTCTAAAAGAATAAAAAATTATATAGAAAAGGCTAAAAATGGTGGAGTGAGTCTACTTAATTTTTTAGATGATGCTCACCTTGGTGTTTTAAAAAGTCAAATAATTAATGATAATAATGTCTATTATTATGGAGGCTTTAAAAACGCAGATACCTTAAGAGCTATTATTAGTCCTTATGAGGTTTTAAATGAAGATTTTAAAATAGTTGTTTTTAAAATTATTTATAATAGAAAGTATTATGAAATTGGTCATAGAAATGTCTTAGGATCTTTAATGAATTTAGGTATTAAAAGAGAATGTATAGGTGATATAGTTATAAATGATGATATCTATTTTGCTTGTACAGAAGAGATTAGTGACTATATTAAGGATAATTTAAATTATATAGGTAACGCACCTGTTAATTTAGAAAAGATAGATTATGAGGTTGAAAATGTAATTAAGTATGAGTCTAAGGAATATTTTATTACATCCCTTAGAATTGATAATATAATTTCAGCTGCCTATAATTTGTCAAGAAAAGAATCTCATGATATGATTATAAATGGACTTGTTTTTATAAATCATGTATTATGCTTAAATCCTAGTAAGGATATAAAGCTTGGAGAAGAAATAAGCGTAAGAAAAAAAGGTAGAGTAAAATTAAGCCAAATTGGTGGAAACACCAAAAGTGGTAGAATTGTTGCTACATTAGCTAAAAGAATATAGAGGTGATCCTATGAGAATTGGTATTATTGGTGCGATGGATAATGAAGTATCATTTTTAAGGGAAAATATAAATGAGGAGCATGTTAATATTTTAGGCTTCGATTTTTATATTGGTAAAATTAATGATAATGAGGTTATCCTAAGTAAGAGTGGTGTTGGTAAGGTTAATGCTGCCATACTTACAACTCTAATGGTAAAGGAATTTGAGGTTGATTTTATTTTAAATACTGGCATTGCAGGTGGTTATAAAATTCCTTGTGAAACAATAGTACTTGCAGATATTATTTCATATGATGATGTTGATGCATCAGGCTTTGGCTATAAGCCTGGTCAAATTCCTGGTATGCCATATGAATTTTTACCATCACCAGAATATAGATTAATGATTAAAAAGGTTTTAAATAATTTGGGCCTAGGCTTTGTTGAATGTAAGATTTATTCAGGTGATCAATTTGTCACATCAACTGATAAAATTTTAAGCTTTGATCCAACTAAACCATGTGCATTTGAGATGGAAGGTGCGGCTATAGCTCATACATGTATTAAGCTTGGAGTAGATTTTGTTGTTTTAAGATTTATATCTGATGATGTATTAAGTCCAAATCAAGAAAATGATTATATGACATTTGAACAAAAAATGTCTAATTTATCAGCTGATATTTGCTTAAAGGTGTTAAATCAATTATCATGAAATATTATGCTATAAAATCAAATGATGAAAAATTCATATTTGAAAGTTGGGATGAGGCTAAAAAGAAGCTAGCAGAATTAGATAATCCTAAGCATAAGTCATTTGGGACCTTAGAGGAGGCAAAGGCCTTTTTGGAGGATAGGGTATTTAAGGATGATATTTTAGAAACTAAGGCTTATGTTGATGGTTCATATAATGAAAAAACTAATTCCTATGGCTTTGGCTGCATATTGATTAGTGGTAATAAGGAATATTCTTTTAAAAGAGGCTTTGAGGCTGATGAGTTTTCAAGCTTTAGAAATGTAGCTGGAGAAATTAAGGGTGTAGCCTATATTATTAATTATGCATATAAGAATAATATAAAAAAGCTTCATATCTTTTATGATTATGAAGGAATTGAGGCTTGGTATACTAAAAGATGGAAGGCTAAGACTAAAATAGCTACTGAATATCAAAAATTTGCAGATGAAATGGTAAATAAGATTGAGGTTATTTTCCATAAGGTAAAGGGCCATTCAAATAATTATTATAATGAAATGGTCGATAAGCTAGCTAAGGAGGCGTGTGGAGTTGTATAAGGTTTATTGTTATGATAAGTGTTCTACATGTAAGAAGGCATTAAAATTTTTAGATTCTAATAATATTAAATATGAATTAATTGATATTAAAGTAAATAATCCAGATGAAGAGGTATTAAAAGGAATTAAGAATAAGGCTAATACTTCATTTAATAAAATGTTTAATACATCTGGATTATTATATAGAGAATATGAATTATCTAAAAAGCTTCCTAATATGACAGATGATGAAATGCTAAAGCTTTTAGCATCTAATGGTATGCTAGTAAAAAGACCTATTTTAATAGGTGAAGATTTCGCTTTATTAGGCTTTAAGGAAGATAAATGGATTGAGAAGACATTATAGAAAATGTTTTCTCTTTTTTATTTTGTTGTAATATTATTTTATTTATAATAAAATATTAATGGATTAAAAGGAGTACTTAAATATATGAATATATTAAGTGTCAATTTTGTCTTTGATAGTGATATAGTAGCGGTATTATATATATTATGTGGCTTAGGTATTTTCCTATATGGTATAGGAAAGATGGGAAAGTCACTTAAGGCTATCGCTGGCGACAAGATGAAGGTTATTATTGAAAGAAGTACTAATACGCCCATAAAGGGTATGGTTGTAGGTTTTGCTACAACTATGCTAACTCAATCAGCATCCGGTACATCTGCTTTAGCAGTATCCTTAGTAGGTGCTGGTCTTATGAGCTTTGGACAATCTATTGGTGTTTTATTAGGTGCTAATATTGGTGGTACTATTTTAACAATTATTATGGCGGCATTCTCTCAATTTAAGATTATGCCAGTTGTGTCAGTAATACTTGTTATTATAGGTGCTGGCATGACATTCTTCTTTAAGAATAATAAGGTTAATCAGCTAGGCTCAGTAATATTAGGCTTTGGCTTTATATTTTTAGGCTTAGCATTTATCGATAACAGCTTTAAGCATTTTATAGCTGAAGGCTCTCCTTATAGAGAAGGAATTAGTAATATGTTTAAGGTGCTAGAAGATATTCCTATTTTAGGTATTGTTGTATCTACATTATTTACTTTTGTAGTTCAATCATCTTCAGCAACAATTGGTATCGTTCAAAGTATGTTTGCGGCAGGAACAATGAATTTATTTGGCGCACTTGCTTTAATGCTTGGTGCTAATATTGGTACATGTATTACTGCTTTACTTGCATCAATTGGCACATCATCATCTGCTAAAAAGGTTGCTTACGCAAATATCTTGATTAAATTTTTTGGTGTAGTATGCTTCGGTATATGCTATAGATGGGCATTCTACCCAATAATGAATTGGTTTAATAATCTTTTAGGCTGGCATGATAATCCGATGATTATCGCAATAGCCCACTTGGTATTTAATATAGTAAATTCATTTGTATTCCTACTTTTAATTAAGCCATTAACATTTGTTTGTAATAAGATTGTCAAGGGTGATGATAGTGGCGTTACAATTCAAGAGAAGCTTCTTGATTACTCATTAATTAAAAAATCACCATCACTTGCCTTTGAATTTGTAAAGACAGCTGTTAATTATATGGCTATATGTGTAAGAGATTATCTAAATTTAGCATATAAATATTCATTTGAACGTGATGATTCATTAATTTCAAAGGGTGATGAATTAGAAAAAACAATTAATTCATTAGATAAGAGAATTCATGATTATCTAATTAAATTAACTGTTGCCTTTATCGATAAGGAAACGTCATCATATCTATCTAAATATCTAGATCAAATTAAGGATTTAGAGCGTGTTGGAGACCATTGTACTAATTTGATGGAATTCTTCTATGATAGATTTGAAAAGGAGCTTCATTTATCAGATGATGGAGTTCAGGATTTAACTCAAATGTATGAGGCAATAATAAGTATGATGGATCATACATTAAAGGCATTAGAGAAAAATTCTATAGAGGATGCGAAGACTGCATCTGATATAGAAGATGAAATAGATAGATTAGAAGAAATATTCCATGAACGTCATGTTCATAGAGTAAATGCTGGTGTATGCTCATTTAACAATACCGAGCACTATGTTGAAATATTATCAAATATTGAAAGAATGGGTGACCATTTAGAAAATGTTTGTGAATCTATTTTAACTGGAAAAGATAGTAAATATAACGAATTTTATCACTAAGAGGTTCATAAGGAACCTTTTTGTTTCTAAAGGAGGTAGGCTATGTTTGAATTAGAATCTATCTATAGTCCAACTGGTGATCAACCTGAGGCTATAGAAAAAATAGTTAATAATTTTAATAATGGAATTAAACGTCAAACATTACTTGGCGCAACAGGTACAGGTAAGACCTTTACTATGGCTAATGTTATAGCTAAGCTTAATAAGCCTACTTTAATTTTAGCTCATAATAAGACACTTGCTGGTCAGCTTTATAATGAGATAAAGGCTTTGTTCCCTAAAAATCATGTTGAATATTTCATTTCATATTATGATTATTATCAGCCAGAGGCTTACGTTGTATCAAGTGATACCTATATTGAAAAGGATTCATCTATAAATGAAGAAATAGATGAGCTACGTCATAGCGCAACAGCTGCCTTAATTGACTATAAGGATGTTATTGTTGTTGCCTCAGTTTCTTGTATATATGGTATTGGTGATCCAACAGATTATAAAAATGCGATGTTAAACATTAGAGTTGGAGAAACATACGATAGAAAAAATCTATATAAGAGACTTGTTGAAATGCAGTTTGAAAGAAATGATATAGATTTTAAAAGAGGCTCTTTTAGAGTTAAGGGCGATGTATTAGAAATAATACCTGTTTCTGAACATGCCAAAGGAATTAGAATTGAATTTTTTGATGATGAGGTTGAGCGTATAAGAAGCTTTGATGTTACAACAGGTAAGGCTATAGCTGAGCTAAGCTTTGCGAATGTATTTGCCGCAACATTCTTCGTAACAAATCAAACTAAGCTTGCTGAGGCTATAAGAAGAATTAAAGAGGAATTAGCTATAGTTGCTACTAATTTTGCGAAGGAAGGAAAGCCTCTTGAGCAAGAGCGTATCACTCAAAGAACAAAATATGATATTGAAATGCTAGAACAAACTGGCTCATGCTCTGGCGTTGAAAATTATTCTAGACATTTATCACTTAGAGAGGCTGGAGAAACTCCAGCAACCCTAATTGATTTCTTTGATAAGGATTTCTTATTAATTGTTGATGAATCACATGTAACATTACCTCAGGTAAAGGGTATGTATAATGGTGATAGATCAAGAAAAGAAACCCTAGTTAATTATGGCTTTAGACTACCATCTGCACTTGATAATAGACCTTTAAGATATGAGGAATTTGATTCTAAAATTGATAAGGCTCTATTCGTTTCTGCAACTCCAGGAGATTATGAGAAGACCTGTCCAATTATTGAACAAATAATTAGACCTACAGGACTACTTGATCCAATTATCGAGGTTAGAAAAACTGAGGGTCAGGTTGATGATGTTTACTCAGAAATAATTAAAAGAATTGAGAAAAAGGAAAGAGTACTTGTTACTACCTTAACTATTAAGATGAGTGAGGATTTAACTGCTTATCTAAAAAATTTAGGACTTAAGGTAGCATATCTACATTCTGAAATAAAGGCTTTAGAAAGATTAGAAATATTAAAGGATTTAAGATTAGGTAAATATGATTGTCTAGTAGGTATTAACTTACTTAGAGAAGGTCTAGATTTACCAGAGGTATCCTTAGTATGTATTTTAGATGCTGATAAGCAGGGCTTTTTAAGAAGTACAAGAAGCTTAATTCAAACTATCGGTAGAGCTGCAAGAAATGCAAACGGTAAGGTTATAATGTATGCTGATACAATTTCTCCATCTATGGAAGAAGCAATTTCTGAAACAAAGCGTAGAAGAGAAATTCAAGAGGAATATAATAGAGTTCATAATATTGTTCCAAAGACTATCGTTAAGGCTATTCCTGAATCAATTACTCAAAAGGTTGTTGATGATAAGAGACTTTCAAAGGAATATAATAAGAAGATGACAAAGGAAGAAAAGATGTTCCTAATTGCAGAGCTAGAAGAAGAAATGAGAGCTTATGCGAAGGATTTAAATTTCGAGGCTGCTGCTCAAATAAGAGATGCAATCTTTGAATTGAAATCAGAAAGGTAATTATGAAATTAGATGATGAATATAAAGTCATAATTGAATCATTTGATGTTAATGGATATGGAGTTTGCCATATTGAAGGTAGAGTCGTATTTGTAGAATACGCACTAGAGGGTGAAGAGGTAATTATTAAAATTACTAATATCCATAAAAAATATTGCTTTGCTAAAGCAATTAAATTATTAAAAGCATCACCACATAGAATTATGTCTTTAGATGAAATTAATAATTTAGCTGGTGAGGCAGATTTAATATTTGTCGATTATGAAACTGAATTAAAGATAAAAGAAAATAAGGTTAAAAATACTATTAAATCTTCAAATTATAAATTTAATAATATTATTTCATCTGATAATCAATATAATTATAGAAATAAGACTATGATGCCATTTCAAATGCGTAATGGTGATGTTATTTATGGCTATTATAGCCAAAAATCACATGATATAGTTGAAACTAAAAATGATTCTTTAGCAAATCCTAAGGTATCAGATATTTTATATTTAATTAAAAGATATTTAGTCTTATTTAACGTTTCAATATATGACGAAAAAACAAATAGTGGTATTTTTAGAGAGGTAATGATTAGAAACAATTATAAAAATGAATTTATGATTGTTTTAGTCGCTACTAAAAAGATAGATTTTTCACGACTTATTGAAATGCTTACTGAAGAATTTAAAGAAATTAAATCTATTTATTTAAATATTAATTCTAAAAATACTAATGTTGTTTTATCAGATGAATATTACTTATTATATGGAAATAAGGCAATAAATGAAAATATATTAGGTTTAACATTTGAGGTCTATCCAGCATCATTTTTACAGGTTAATCACAATCAATGTGAAAAGCTATATTCTGAAGCATTTAGAATGGCAAATCTAAATAAAAATATGAATGTAATAGATGCATATTGTGGAATTGGGTCAATTACATTAAATATAGCTAAAAATGTTAATCATGTTTATGGTATTGAAATAGTAGAAGATGCTATATTAAATGCAAACAATAATAAGAAAATAAATAATATAGAAAATGCTACTTTTATTTGTGGGCCTTGTGAAAAAGAAATAAAAAAATTAGCTAATTTAAATAATATAGATATTGTATTTTTTGATCCACCAAGAAAAGGCTGTGACGTTGAATTTTTAAATACAATTATAGAAATGAAAATTTCTAAGATTATATATATATCTTGTAATGTAGCTACATTAGCAAGAGATATAAAAGTATTAGAAGAAAACGGTTATGAATTAAAAGAGGTTACTCCGGTTGATCTTTTCAGTAAAACTTCACATGTTGAGTCAATCAGTTTACTAGTTCGTAAGGATACTAAATAAAAAGCTAAAAAAGTGGCTTAAATACTAGACTTTTTGGTATTTTGAGCCTCTTTTTTTATTGCCTTAAAAATGAACTAGTAGTAACCCAACTCATATAACCTTGTCACCATCATAGGTGGT
>CAMOUK010000031.1 GCA_946626535.1 uncultured Caryophanales bacterium | reverse complement strand
ATGCTCCACCACCATGACATGCAGCTCCACCATATGTATCAACAATAATCTTTCTACCAGTTAAGCCTGAGTCTCCTTGAGGTCCACCAACAACGAATCTTCCTGTTGGATTAAATAAGAATTTAGTATCCTTATCTACTAAATTTGCAGGAACAACAAAGTCTACAACATTTGCCTTAATTTCCTTAGCTAATTCAGCTAAATCAACCTTTGGTGAATGTTGAGTAGAAATTAAAATTGTATCAATTCTTTTAATCTTATTGTTATCATCGTATTCAACTGTAACCTGAGTCTTTCCATCTGGTCTTAAGCCACCAACGATATTTTGTTTTCTAACCTCTGCAAGTCTTCTTGCTAGCTTATGAGCAAGTGTAATTGCAAGTGGCATATATTCTTCTGTTTCATCGCAGGCATAACCAAACATAATACCTTGGTCACCAGCACCTTGCTCGTGATCCTTATCCTCATCTACACCCATAGCGATATCAGGGCTTTGTGGGTCTATTGCGCACATAACAGCTAGGTTATCAGCATCAAAGCCATATTTACCTCTTGTATAACCAATCTCTCTAACTGTATCTCTTACTATCTTTTGAACATCAACATAGTGATTAGTTGTTATTTCACCAAAAACCATAACCATACCAGTTGTACAGATAGTTTCACAGGCTACTCTACCATTCTTATCATTTTTTAAAATATCATCTAATATTGCATCAGAAATTTGGTCTGCAATCTTATCTGGATGTCCTTCAGTTACAGACTCTGATGTGAAAAATTTTCTCATTTTATTGCCTCCTTAATTGCTTTAGCAAGCTGATCAGCACAGCTTGTCTTTTTCATTCCGCAGGTATTGCCCTCTAATATTTCAATAACCTTTGTAGCGTCCATTCCTTCAACAAGCTTAGAAATAGCCTTTAGGTTTCCTGGACAGCCAGCTATAAATTCTACATTATGTAGCTTACCATTTTCAATACTAAAATTAATTTTTTTTGAACAAGTACCTACTGTATTATAAGTATAATCCATACTAATCTCCCCTAAATATTATCGTATATTTCTTCGAAATCAGAAGCGAATTTAACAAATCTCTCCAATATCTCATAATCGAAATATACTTTATAATAATCATTAAAATATTCCATAGTCTTAGAATGACTATATGCCTTCTTATATGATTTAATAGCACGCATTGTTACATAAATATCACAAATTAAGATGATTTGAGCATCAACATCATCCTTAATTGTTGCCTTTATTCTTCTAACAAATGCTTCATCAACAGCCTTTTCAAATGTCTTTCTTATGATATCCTCACATTCTCTTTTTAGCTGAAGTCTAGAAATTAATCTAGAGCCTAATTCTGTTTCACTTCTTAAGGCTTCAAATTTCTCATCTTCATTTTCAAAGTTTTGTTCATCGAAGTGAACTGACTTATCTATATGAATTCTAGAATAATCATAAATTCTTTTACATTCATCAGGCTTTAAACTAGATAGCTGAGCTAGCTTATTAACCATATTAGATAAAACAATAGTTAAATTTTCTTCATCTGCGTCGAAATTTCTATTATCAAGTGTTACATCAAATATCTTTGTAACAACATTGGTAAAATCCTCTTGAACCTTTCTTCTTTTGATAAGCTCCTTTTTTCTTTCCTCCTGCATGAAGTTAACCATTAATACATTTACATAAAGCACTAACCAATAAAGTATAAATATAATTGTTCTAATTAATATATCCTTTATCGCATCCATCGTAAAAATATCACCTATTTTACTAATATCTGTTGCGATTTCAGATGAAATAATTGGGTATGTTAATGTAAAATGAAGGACTGTAAGTAAAGCTAGTACCATCCAGAATATATTTTTTAACAATTTCTTATCCTGATAATAAGCACAAATAGCCATAGAATAATAAATTAAAATATATCCTACTTCCTTTAAGTAATCTGCAGAACCAAATTTAAGCTTAACATAAATAGTTACAGCAGATAAGAACATATAGGCACAGGCTAAATACATAGCTATACTTTGACTCATCTTATCCTTAGGTCCCTTTTTAATTAAATCACTTAAGAATTTATTTACGATAAAGGTTACAGGGAATAATATGATTGTTAATATCCAGTTTGATGAATCTGTAAATGATATTAACGTAAATATTAATGTATAAATTAAGTTTGATACGAAAATAATGTTTTTAATAACTTTATTTTTTCTATATAAAACCTCATCATCATTAGTAATATCAATTCCGCTTTCAAAAGAAAACATCTTTGAAAAAAGAGCATTACTTTTAATTTTAGATTTAATTTTATTTATTATACCCATAATTTTTTGCTCCTTTTCCTAAAATATTTTATCACAAATTATTATTTAATTACACTGCCACAATTAAATAATTTTTGACCATTTGAAAATTCCTTTCCAGATATAATTTTCTTACCTGGATATAATACCTCAAGTAGCTCAATTGCGCTATCTAAGGTTTTTAAAACAATTCTTTTTTTAGTATCTATAACGTAGCCAACCTCAAAGTCAGTATCACATGAAACTTCCTTTGCCTTAAACACCTTTAGCTTAATACCATCAACCTCTAAATAAGCACCTGGCTCATAGGCAAGGCCTCTTATTTTATTGATGATGTTAATTGATTTATCATTTAAATCAATTTTTTCTTCTTCCTTAGCTATATTTGGTGAATATGTAGCCAAAGTTTCATCTTGAGGTTCTCCTACATTTTTACCATTATAGATATCTTCAATATTTTCCAATAATAAATCTCTACCTATAATAGATAATTTATTAAATAGTGTTTGATTATTATCATCTTCTAAAATATCATAATATGCTTTAGCATACATTACTCCAGCATCTAATTTTTTAGTCATTTCCATAATGGTAACGCCTGTAGTTTTTTCACCATTCATCAAGCATCTTTGAATTGGTGCACCACCTCTATATTTTGGAAGGATAGAGCCATGAACGTTGATACATTTTGTAAATGAATTTAAGATTATTGATGGAACATATTGTCCATAGGCTGCAGTAACTATAATATCAGCATCAACACTAGTAATATAGTCTACATGCTCCTTTATATGCTCTGGCTGAAATAAATTTAAGCCAAGCTCCTTTGCCTTTGCAGCAACTGGTGTATCTAAAAATACGCCTTTTTTCTTTACTCTATTAGGCTGACTAATAACTAAAGAAATTTCATATTTTTCATTTAAAGCTTCTAAAATAGGAACTGAAAATTCTGGAGTACCCATAAATAATATTTTCATTTGCTTCACTTCCTTTCAATTGCTATATTTACATCCTTATTGCTTTGATATAGAGGGTATATTTCTTCAATCTTATTTATAACCTCATCATCTAAAGCCTTTATTTGAATTAGGAATGTAAAATTATCATTTTTCTTAAATACATAATCCTCAGCTGGTCCTAATATAGTAGATATATTAGTTACCTTCTTTAAATTATTAACAATTAAATTTGCTTCATTATAGGCCATCTCAGCATTTTTAGAAATAACCTTAATTTCTATAAGTGATGAAAATGGCGGCAAATTCATAATTCTTCTATTTCTTATTTCCATGTTATAAAACATATCATAATCATGATTTAAACTACATTTTATAACATAGTGATTTGGGTTATAGGTTTGAATTATAACATTACCTTCCTTTTTACTTCTTCCTGATCTACCTGATGTTTGACAAATTAAATCAAATGCTACCTCAGTCGCATCGAAGGTTGGATAATTTAAGGCTAAGTCAGCATTAACTATTCCAACAAGTGTTACATTTTCAAAATCTAAGCCCTTTGTTATCATCTGAGTTCCAACAAGAACATGAGCTTCCTTATTTTTAAATTGATTATAAATATTTTCATAATCTAAGAAATTGGAAGCTGTATCTAAATCAGCTCTTAAAACATTTGCCTCTGGAAGTAGCTTTTCTACCTCATCAACAATCTTTTCAGTTCCGCTTCCAACATATCTGATTTTATCAGAACCACATGAATCACACTTTGATACATTTGGCCTTTGATATCCACAAATATGACATTTTAAATTATTTGTCTTATAGTGATATGTTAAGCTGATGTCGCAATGTGGGCACTTTACTGGCTCACCACAGCTTCTACACATTACAAATGATGAATAACCGCGTCTATTTATGAATAAAATTGACTGCTCACCGGCTTTATAGCATTTCTTAATAGATTCTTTCAAATCTTCAGACAAAACGCTTCTATTGCCTTTTTTTAGTTCCTCTCTCATATCAGCTACTCTGATTTTAGGAAGAGGTAGCTTATTAGCTCTAGTAGGTAAAGTAATCAAGTTATAATCACCATTTAATGCCATAAAGTAGTCATTTATTTTAGGAGTCGCACTACCTAGAATAAGCGGACAGTTATTAATTATAGCTCTTTTTTTAGCAATATCAATTGTATTATATTTAGGATTATTAGTTTGAATATAGCTTGAATCATGTTCCTCATCAATTATAATGATACCTAAATTTTTAAATGGAGCAAATATAGCACTTCTAGCACCAACAACTATCTTAACACTACCAGAATAAATCTTTTTCCACTCCTGATATTTTTCATTAGTTGATAATCTAGAGTGAATAATAGCTATATTAGATTTAAATCTAGCCTTAAATAAGGCAGTAATTTGAGGTGTTAAGGATATTTCAGGCACAAGCATAATAGCTTGTTTATCTCTATTAATAACCTTTTCAATTAATTCCATATAAATTAATGTTTTACCAGAGCCTGTAACACCATGGATTAAATTAGTTGAATAATTATTTAAATTAATCTTTTCAATAGCCTTTTTTTGATAATCATTTAAATCTATCTTTTTATATTCAACTTCTTTTTCTTCTTCTTTAAAGATTTCCTTTTCATAAATAGTTATAACCTTATTATTTTTTAAGGTTTCAATAACAGATGATGAATAGCCTAAATCAGATTTAATTATATCAAGCTCTATATCAGAATTGATTTCTTCTAAATATTCTACTAATTCTTTACCCCTTTTAGAAAGTGATACATTATTAAAGTCATTTAACTTAACATATTTAACTAAATTAGTATTTTTCTTTTGTTTCAATACTGTATCAATTTTAACATTGCCTAGTTTAGCTTCCTCATAGATGATTTTTAATTTATCATCACTTAAAGAATCTAAAGATATTTCCTTTCTTTTAAAAATATCTTTTGCCTCAGCTGATACCTCATTAAGCTTTATTGCGACCTTCTTATATTTAACCTTTAAGGCAGCTGGAACCATAGCCTTTAAAGCTGTAATATAAAATGAAAAATAATATTCGTGGATATATTTTGCAACATCAATTAATTCACTAGATAGTATTTGAAATACATCAACTACATCTATTATTTCCTTTAGGCTAATTAAGGAGTCAGTTTTATCATCTATTGCAACGATAAAGCCACTTCTTTTTAATTTACCAAAGGGAACAATTACTCTATATCCAATATCAACAATTCCCTCTAAATGTTTAGGAATTATATAATCGAATGGTCTATTAACTTGTTTAGATTCAACATCAACAATAACCTTCGTAATCATTTTAAAGCTCCATTTAGACAAAAAAATAAGCCATAATTAAATGGCTTTATTTTATACTTAAAAGCCATCAATCAAGTTTTAGCACCTTGCAAATGTGTAGGTTGCTGAGGGATCACAGAGCTTGCCTCTAACCCTCTCTTTATGACTTCTTTATTATACAATTTTTTAGCTATTCATTCAATATGAAATTCATTTCATATTTCCATAAGCCATGTAAATTACAATATTCATATACCGCAACTGGCTTTTCATCATCATTTAAGATGAAAACTGCTTCTGGCTCATCGGTAATATTTAAATATTTAATTTGAGCCATTTTATTAGTTTCTAAAATGATAAACTTAATTGAATGGTCATCAGTCATAGGGTGTCTTACAGAGCCTACCTTGGCAACAACTTTATGTCCCTCATATTCAACATTTGGTACATGCTTTTCTCTTGCAGCATCTACCGTATTAGCCTTAAGCTCAACATAATCCTCACCTAAAGCCTGAGTTCCGCCTAAAATTAAAACAGGCTCATTAGTCTTTTTGTTTAAAAAAATTCTAGTCTTCATATATGTTACCTCTTTTTCTTTAGAATCGAATATCTTGTACTTATATTGTAACATATATATGACTAGAATTCAAAATTAAATAATTTGAATATTTCTTTTTACTTCCTCATCTATTAAGCCAAAGGCAGCAAGCGGATTAGCCACAGCCTTTAATATTATATATAATAAGATACTTTGAGGAACTAAATAAATTAGATTTTTTGGTAAGCTTATAAAGCTCATATAATCGATATAGGCTTGATAATCTAGGTTATAAACTATCTTCCACCATAATGAGCCAAATATTACGTTGATAACTATATTAACAAATAGTCTTGCAAGTAAGCATTTTGAAAATGTAACCTTAGTTTTATAAAATGCTATACCATAGGTAAAGCCTGCAAGCATTGCATCAAGTGTATAGCCAAAAAAGAATGGTCCAGTTCCTGATGGGAAGATAAAAAATCCTAATATATCTGATATTGCTCCAATAAATAGTCCGCATATTGGTCCATATATCATTGTGATAATTGAGAAAAATAAATATGTTAAGCCAATACCTAGGCTTCCAAAGCCTGATGGAATTGGAATAGATTTACACGCAAACATCATCGCAAACAATATTGAAACTATCGCTAAATCCTTTGTCTTCTTAACAAATTTAGAAGCATCTATCCAATACTTTTTATGAAATGGAGTTCTATATAAATTGACATTATCAAATTCTAATACTTTTTCTTCTTCCTTTTTAGAAATAATAAAGGCATAAATTGATAATATTATTAGCATACCTAAAGCTGATAAACCACCAACTAAAAATGGATTAGTTCCAGCCTCTTCATAAATAATATTTGGATTTACAAATTCTAAATTTAAATCAATTAAATTATTATTTTCATCATATACCTTATATGTTAAAAATATGTTCATATATTTTTTACATCTATTAACACCTAAATTTAAAGTACCATCCTTTTTAGGATCTGTAGGGAAGATTTTTTTAGCGATTAAAATAGTATATGAATCACTATTTGTTCTATATTTCATATTATTAGTTAATTCTTTTAGATCAACTATATAATAGGTAGTTTTCTTTTCTGCAGTTTTATTATCTAAAATAATAGTATCTTCTACCTTTTTAAAATAATCATAATTTAGATAATTATTTGGTTCGATAGATTTGACCTCTATCTCATAGTAAGAAAAATTAGGATTGATAAAAAAAGCCGTAATTAAATAACCTAAACCGAATCCTAATATCATAAAGGTAATAACAACCACCTTTATCTTTGATAAAGCTTTAAAGAATTTTTTCAACATAAAAAGGCCTCCAATTATAGAGAGCCCACTAATTAATAAATATTAATACAGCGGACGCACAAAACCACCGCCACAATATGTGTTCGTCTATATCCAACTTCCCATGATATAGCACTTAACGCGATTTTGCTACTCTGTTTGATATTAAGTATATTAAATTTAATTTATTTATGCAAGAAAAAAATAAAAAAGAGGTTTTAAAAACCTCTTAATTAGTAAATACAGCATCAAGTATTTGAGAAATATTTGAAACTGGAACTATTTCTAGCTTTTCCTTAACCTCATCTGGAATATCATCGATATCTCTTTGATTTTCAAATGGAATAAAGATCTTTGTTAAACCAGAGCGTGAAGCCGCAATAGACTTTTCTCTTAATCCACCAATAGGCAATACAGAGCCTCTTAATGTGATTTCACCTGTCATACCAATATGACAATCTACAGGTCTATTAGTTAAACAAGATACTAAGGCAGTAGTTAAAGTAACACCTGCAGATGGACCATCCTTTGGTACTGCTCCTTCTGGAACGTGGATGTGAACATCATTTTTCTCGATAACTTCCTTTGGAATTTTGTATTTATCAGCATGAGCCTTTACGAATGAATAAGCTGCAGTAGCTGATTCCTTCATAACGTCTCCAAGCTTACCAGTAAGTACTAAATTACCGTGACCAGGATATGTAGTTACTTCAATATCTAGAGTATCTCCACCAAATTGAGTATAAGCTAAGCCTGTAACAACACCAATTTGATTTTCTTCTCTATTCTTATTATTTGTGAATATAATCTTACCTAAGAAATCCTTTAAATTATCTACAGTAACTTCTACCTTTTCTTCATGTTCCATTAAAATCTTCTTAACTGTCTTTCTGCAGATAGTTGCGATCATACGGTTAAGCTCACGAACACCAGCTTCTCTAGTGTATCCTCTAATGATTGCATAATATGCATCATCAGTAATGCTTAATTGATTTGGCTTTAAACCATGCTCATCTAAGTTTCTAGGAAGTAAGTGCTTAACAGCTATATTATATTTTTCAATTTCTGTATAGCTTGAAAGCTCAATAATTTCCATACGATCTCTTAATGGACCAGGAATATTAGATAAATCATTTGCTGTAGTAATAAACATTACTTGAGATAAGTCATATGGTTCTTCTAGATAATTATCTGAGAAGAATTTATTTTGCTCAGGGTCAAGTACCTCTAGCATTGCTGCTGAAGGATCTCCTCTATAATCAGCTGTCATCTTATCAATTTCATCTAATAAGAATACTGGATTTATAGTACCTGCATCCTTCATACCCTTTAGGATACGACCAGGAAGTGCACCGATATATGTTCTTCTATGACCTCTAATTTCAGCTTCATCTCTAACACCACCAAGTGATTGCTTAACGAACTTACGTCCTAAAGCCTCACTAATAGATCTAGCTAAAGATGTTTTACCTACTCCTGGAGGACCTGCGAAGCAAAGAATAGTTGATGGATTTTTACCTGTCATCATCTTAACAGCTAAATATTCAATTATTCTTTCCTTAACCTTAGTTAAGCCATAATGGTTAGCATCTAGTTTATTAGATACATCATTTAAATCATCATTATCCTCACTTGCTTTATACCAAGGAAGGTTAATAATCCATTCTAGATATGATCTAATTACACCAGATTCAGGTAATTGAGCTGAAGTTGATGCATATTTTTGAAGCTCATCTTTTGCCTTCTTATATACATTTTCAGGTAAGTGTGCTTCTTCAATAGCCTTTCTAAGATTTTCTACATCATCTTCTTGTCTTGCCTTATCACCCAATTCATTTTGAATGGCTTTCATCTTTTCTCTTAGGTAGTATTCCTTTTGAGAATCATCAATTGATTTTTTAACATCCTTATTGATTTTATTTTCAATTTCAGAGATTTGTTTTTCTCTTTCAATATCCTCTAATATCATCTCAAGACGCTTTGCAACACTTAATTCCTCTAAATATCTATATTTAGACATATTAGTATTAGTCTTTAATTGATAAGCAATTACATCTGATAAAACATCAGCTGTAGTTCCTGATTGTAACAACTTTGTAATTTGTTCTGTTGAATTCAATAAAGTGATTTGACCTCTTGCGATGCAAGATGCAATATTCTTTAGAAGAGCAGCCTCTTCTTCATCACCCTTTAAAATAGAGAAAATCTTTTCATAATTAACAACAAAATATGGATCTACTGAAGCATATTCATTAATCTTTACACGGTCTATAATTTTAAACTTAACTCTATAGTTATTATTAGGTAATTTTAGCTTTAAAGTAATAATACCTAAAACAGCTACTGGTTCTAAATTATCTACAGTTACTTCTGTTGCTGAAGAATCCTTTTGGATTAAAAGAATTACATTACCACCATACATCTTTTCAGAAGAGTCTAAAGCTAATACGGATGCTTGACGACCAACTTCAATTCTAAGCTCGTTATTAGGTAGCGGCATAACACCTCTAACAGCTATTGCAGGTAGTACTAATTTAGTATTTTCTTCCATTTAATTCATCTCCCTTCACTAATAAGATACATTAGTAAGTATAATATATAACATTTTTGGCACTTTTGCAAGCAGATTGCCAAAATTTTGCTTTTTTATTTTAAAAATGCAAAAAAAGCCAGCAAATTTGCTGACTTTTCTATAATTAAATTTCTTTAGCGTTGTCTAATAAGAACTTAATTAAATTATCATATGTAATTTGATTTTCATATGCATAATAATTGTTCTTTAAAACTTCGTCATATTTCTTCTTTGTAGCTTCTGCAACTTCTTTAGCCTTAGCTTCAACTTGTTCCTTAGTAGCAGCTAGCTTTTCAGCTTCGATAATTTCAGCTGCAGCTAATTGGAATAATACTTGATCATTAGCTTGTTCGTTAATTCTCTTTTCGAATTCTTCCTTGTTTAAGTTCATTAATTGAAGATATGTTTCGAATGGAATGTTATATTGCTTAGCTTGCATTTCGAATCTTTGCTTTAATTCCTTAGCCTTTTGAGCAGGTAGAGATGCTGGCATATCAACAACAACATTCTTAACTAGATATTGGCAAACTTCATTAGTTTGTCTATCCTTTTCAGAAATAGCCTTTGCATCTTCTAATTCTTTCTTCTTTAAAGCCTTTAATTCTTCAACTGTCTTTACGTTTTCAATCTTTTGATTTACAACATATTCATCATTGATTTCAGGGAACTTTTCTTCCTTGATTTCATGAACTGTAACAGTGAATGTAGCATCCTTACCAGCTAGGTTAGGTGCACCATAATTTTCAGGGAATTTAACATTAACATCCTTTGTTTCTTCAGCCTTCATACCGATCATTTGATCTTCGAAGCCAGGGATGAATTGACCAGAACCGATTTGAAGTTCGTAATTGTCAGCTTTTCCGCCTTCAAATTCCTTTCCATCAACTTTACCAACAAAGTCGAATGTTGCATAATCTCCTTTAGCTATAACTTGTTCAGCCTTTAATTCCTTTGTAGCATCCTTTTTAGCAACAGCCTTAACTGCATTTTCAATTTCTTCATCAGTAGCAGTTAAAACTTGCTTTTTAATTTCGATGCCCTTATAATTTGGAAGCTTTACTTCAGGTAATACATCAAATGATAAGTATAACTTGAAGTCTTTACCTCTTTCAATCTTGTCATCGATATCTGGTTCAAATTGAGAACAAATTTGTTCAGCTAATTTAGTATCAGCTAAAACTTCTCTAATTTTATTATCGATAACTACATTTAAAGCTTCTTGATATAAAGCTTCAACACCATAGTGCTTTTCAAATACACTTCTAGGTGCTTTACCTTTTCTAAAGCCTTGGATTGTAACCTTAGCATTATTTATTTCAAAAGATTTATCAAGTGCTTTTTCAAATTCTTCTTTTGTAACATCACATGTAACCTTCATACGGCTATGTTCTAATTTTTCAGTAACCATTACTATATTCGCAGACTAGAGACCAAATGAATAAGTCTGCCCCTCCTAAATACTAATATTTACTCACTCTCTTAAATATTCATTTGCGACTTTGATATTATATCAATATTTAACGAATTTGTAAAGAAAAATAAAAGAAGCAACTTATGCTTCTTCTACATTACAACGCTATCTTGGTTAGTATCATTTTCAGGTACGATATTAGGGTCGATATCAGATATAATCTTATCCTCATCCTTACCTGGAGCATCGATACCTTCTTCCTTTTCTTCTCTCTTATCTTCCTTCTTAGTGATAGTCTTTCTATATCTATAGTAGCCACCACCAGCTTCACCACCGATAACGGCTGCAGAAATAAAGGCTAAAATAGCTAAAACGAAAGGAACCTGTTTAGCCTCAAACGGAATACATCCTAATACAATTGCTGTTATATTGATAATTGTATGAATGTAATAATTAACCTTAGTTGATGCTTCTTGACATATAATAACTTGATAGTAGAAAATAACGCTTCTTGAAGCAAGTAAAGCAATTAAAATATATTTATAAGCTGTAAAATTAAATTTATTAAACCAGTTATAACCATTAACAGTTACATTTTCAGAATTTACCTGTCCCCATAAAACGAAGGCAGCAATAACTAAATAAACTCCAACAACACAATCAGCAATTATTTCAATTAATGATACAAGTCTTGCTCTATGAGTCTTTAATGTTCTCATTAATGGAATTATTCTAAATAGTGCTGAGAAGCCTGCAACTAAGCCAGTAACCATATAGATTGCACCTGTTGAATTGTCATTAAAAATTAAAATCATTATGCCAAAAACAACAAGTAAGGCAAATGCTACTAGCTTTACAATAAATTTATACATGTTGAAATTTTTAACAACAGTACTTTCTTTTTTCTCCTTCTCTTCTTTTATTTCAATAGGAAAATCCTTTTGTTTAATCTTCTTTTCTTTTTTACCCATCGCTATCACTCCTAAACACAATAATTATAACATATATAATTAAATTTTATCAATAAATTGTAAACTTTAATTTTGTTTTATGGTAAAATATTTAGAAAAGGAAGTGAAGGTATTATGAACTTTGTATTTATTTCTCCAGCATTCCCAAAAAACTATTATCATTTTTGTGAAGCATTAAAGAAAAATGGTGTTAGAGTATTAGGTGTTGGTGATACTCCTTATAATGAATTATCTAGCTACGTTAAGGATAATTTAGATGAATATTATAAGGTTAATTCATTAGAAAATTATGATGAGGTATATAGAGCAGTTGCCTTCTTCAGCTTTAAATATGGAAAGATTGATTATCTAGAATCAAACAATGAATATTGGCTTAGACAGGATGCAAGATTAAGAACTGATTTTAACATCAATGGTGCTAAGCTTGCTGATGTTGAAGGCTTTACCTCTAAATCTCATATGAAGGATTATTATATTAAAGCTGGTGTACCTGTTGCTAGATATAAATTCTTAACAAATTTAAAGGAAGATTTAGAATTTATTGATAATGTAGTTGGTTATCCAGTTGTAGTTAAACCAGATGTTGGTGTAGGTGCTGCAGCAACCTATAAAATAAAAAATAAAAAGGATTTAGAGAATTTCTATAATAGAGGCTTTAATGTTCCATATATTATGGAAGAATATATTACTGGAGATATCATTTCATTTGATGGAATAGTAGATTCTAATTCAAATGTTGTATTTTCAGATAACGAGGTTTTCCCTCCTTCTATTATGGATATAGTAAATGAAAATCTAGATTTAACCTATTATGTTAATAAAGAGGTTCCAGAAAAAGTTTTTGAAGTAGGTCAAAAGGTTTTAAAGGCATTTAATATTAAATCAAGATATTTCCATCTAGAATTCTTTAAATTAACTAAGGCAAAGCATGGTCTTGGTAAATCAGGCGATATCGTAGCCCTAGAGGTTAACATGCGTCCACCTGGAGGCTATACCCCAGATATGATTAACTTTGGTCAATCAGTTAATACATATCAAATTTATGCTGATGTAATATGCTACGATAAAATTGTTAATGTTAAATTAGATTATCCAAAATTCTACTGTATTTATACATCAAGACGTGATCAAAATAAATATAAATATTCTTCTTCTGAAATATTTGATAAATATAATAATTATATTTGTATGTCAGGAAGAATGAGCGAGGCTCTATCTTCTGCCATGGGAAACGAATATTTTATAGCTAAATTTGATGATTTTAATGAAATGATTAAATATAGAGAAAAGGTTGAAGAAAAGGAATAAAAAAAACAAGTGATTATCAATTTAGATAATCACTTTTCTTTTAAAATATTCCAACTAATGAGCACGTAAGTATTATTAAAAATAATGTGATAGAACTTAATAACGAAGTCCATACAACAAGCTGTCCTGCAAGCTCAGTATCTGAGCCCATCTCCTGCGTCATAGGTACACTTGATACCGCAACTGGGGTACCAAATAAAGCTATCAAGGCTGGAAAATATAATTTATTAAAACCTAAAAGATATGCAATAATTAAGGCTATTACTGGAACTACTACTATTCTCATAATAGTAGCTAGGCTTATTTGATATTTTAATCTAGCAACAGCGCTAAAGCTAAAGCCTCCACCTAATGCTATTAAAGCTACAGGTGATGCAGATGCAGCAATCCACTTAATTGTTGTATATAAGAAAGGTAAATTATCACTAATCTTAAATGCATAGGTATTAGTTTCGCTATTATAAGGTATTGCAAGTCTAATTAATAAAACAACAATACCTGATAATACTGCAATGATAAGTGGATTTTTACAAATCTTAATTAATATATCCTTTACTGAAGGTCTTTTTCCTTCCTCATGAACAAATATTGATAAGGCAACAATCGCAAAAATATTAAATAAAGGAATTGATATAGCAGAAATTATAGCACCAATACCAATCGCTATAGTTGCATCTGATGAAGAAAAATTACGAGCCAAAAGTTCAATTAAGCCAATACCAATTATCGCATAATTTGATCTAACTATACATTGAAGTACTACTCCTTTTTGTTTAGGATTCTTTATTGCAAAAATAACGATTAATAATCCTATTAAAAAGAAAAATACTATTGCTAAAGTAATATATAATATTACCTTCCAATATTCAGACATTAAAGATATATTTTGGATATCATATATATTTTTAAATAATAATACTGGAAGTAATACCCTAAAGCATAATTTATTTAATAGAGGCCAAAATGAATCTGGAAATAATTTTAGTCTTTTTACTACATAGCCAATAACTATACATAATATTATTGGTAATACAGCATTTAATGTAAATAATAAGCTATCCATTTATACCTCCTTTATACTACTTTATAAGGATTATATCATATTATTTAGTGTTATTAAATGCAATTGTTTTTTGGCATTCTAATTTGACAAAAAATCATATTATGTTAAAATAGTTATGTCGGAAGACTGCAATCAAAAAAAGGGTTAAGAAGAAAAGGGATAG